>VGMU01000049.1 GCA_016866385.1 Bacteroidota bacterium | reverse complement strand
TGGGCAAAAATTCTTGAATGACCGCCAATTCGGCTATCTCCACCTCTAAAAGATCTTTTCTCCCCTGTTTTTCATAAATCTCTGCGGAATCTTTGCGTTGCTTTGCTGCCTTGGTCAACAGCTTAAGCTCCTCCTCTGAGCCCAACTCTCCAGAAAATCCCTCCTTGGTTTCTTCAAGTAAGATCAACGATTTGATTGCTCTCAGGGCAGTCAATCTTGCCTTATCTTTGGCAATCATGGCTGATTTTATTTCTGCATCAATTTTCTGCTTTAACGCCATAATTTCTAAGTTTGTAAGTAAGTTTCACAGGGCACAAAATTACCCTTTTTCCTTGCGTTCATGACAAAACTAAGTGTAAATATCAATAAGATTGCAACCTTGAGGAATGCCAGGGGGGCCAATAACCCCAATGTAGTTCAGGCGGCTTTGGATTGTGAGCGATTCGGGGCCGAGGGGATTACTGTGCATCCACGTCCCGACCAAAGGCATATCCGCTACCAAGACGTGTTGGATTTGTCCAAGGTAGTGCAGACCGAATTCAATATTGAGGGGTACCCCGATGCACGTTTTATGGAGCTGATCCGCACAGTAAAACCTGCACAGGCCACCCTTGTGCCCGATCCCCCCGATGCCATTACCTCCAATACGGGCTGGGATACCCTGACCCATCTATCCCTACTTCGGGATATTGTGGCAGAACTTAAAGAAATGGGGACAAGAGTATCCATTTTTATCAATCCTGAACCTAAGTACTTTGAGCCCGCCAAGCTGACGGGTACCGATCGGGTAGAATTGTATACCGAACCCTATGCCAGTAGTTATTCTAAAGATAAAGCAAAAGCGGTGCAACCCTATGTGAAGGTAGCCAAGCTAGCCACTGAACTCGGATTGGGACTCAATGCAGGACATGACCTTGATCTTCATAATTTGGCTTATTTGAAACAGCAAATCCCTCAACTAGAGGAAGTCTCCATCGGACATGCCTTGGTCTGTGATGCTTTGTACTACGGGTTGGAGAATACGATCCAATTGTACCGCAGGCAGCTAGAGTTGTAAGGTTTCCTATGGGCTATATTTTTAACTCTGTCAAGAGCTGCGTAATTCGTATCTCGTAATTCGTACTTTAAATATGCGATTAAACTTTAAAAAATTCGGCTCCGGTCCTCCCTTAGTTATCCTCCACGGACTTTTTGGTTCCTTGGACAACTGGTTTTCCATTGCCAAGGAATTAGTGGATCACTATACCTTGTATCTGGTAGATCAGCGCAACCATGGAGACTCCCCACATTCCAACGAATGGAACTATGGGGTCATGGTGGAGGATGTACGGGAGTTGCTGGACTCGGAGGGTTTGGACTCGGTGTACTTGATGGGGCACTCCATGGGAGGGAAGACCGTGATGAACTTTGCGGTGAAGTACCCTGAGCGGGTACGCAAACTCATTGTAGGAGATATTGCTCCGCGGTACTACCCCATCCACCACCAAGTGATTTTGGATGGCTTAAACGCCCTTGATCTATCCCAGCTCCAATCTAGAAAAGAAGCCGATGAGCACCTGGCTAAATTTATTCCAGAATTAGGTATTCGCCAATTTTTACTCAAAAGCTTAGGAAGGGATGAACAGGGATTTGCCTGGAAAATCAATCTTTCGGTGATTGCCGAAAAGATTGAAGAAGTTGGAAAAGCATTGGAAGAAGGGGCTATTTTTGAAGGGCCAACCTTGTTTTTGAGTGGAGGTAATTCCAACTACATACAAGAGAAAGACCTCCCCGATATGAAACGTCATTTTCCAAATTATACCTGGATTTCTCTTCCCAATGCTGGACATTGGCTTCATGCGGAGCAGCCTCAAGCAGTGGTAGCAGAGATGCGAAAATTTTTGGGCTAAAATTCGAGTTATCGCAAAATTTGCGACAGCTCAAATTATTTTTAGTGCTAATTACTAAACCCTATTTTTTAATAAAAAACCATATCAATTTTTGGGAACTTGTTATTTATGGAGAAGCCATATTTCAATTCAAATGAACTCGTATTATTCAAGTCCTCTAAAGCGGGGATTGAATTTCAAATAATTTTGGATGGGGAAAATGATACGGTTTGGGTCACAGAACAACAGTTAACCGATTTGTTTGGAAAAGCTAGAAGAACCAACGGTGAGCACATTCGAAATATATATAAAGAAGGAGAGTTGGATCAAAAGTCAACTTGGCGGAATTTCCGCCAAGTTCAGAAAGAAGGGGAAAGAGAGATAAGTAGGACCACCTCTGTTTTCAATCTTGATGTAGTAATTTCGGTTGGATACCGGGTAAAATCCTCGGTAGGATTAGAATTTCGTAGGTGGGCCACCCAACGATTGAAAGACTACTTGATTAAAGGCTATGCAGTACATCAGGAAAGGCTTTCGCAGCTTCAGCAGTCCTTCCAATTGATTCGAGAAGCGGCTCTTTCTGATGATTTTTCAAGAGCTCAGGTTAAAGAAATCATTGATGTTTTGGCCGACTATGCGCTAGGATTGGATATTCTGGATGGGTATGACAAACAAAATCTTGAGAGGGGATTGGTCCAATCCAACTCTATTTTTCAAATTTCTTATCAAGAAGCCAAAGTGGCTATCGAAGAACTCCGCATTAAGTTTGGAGGATCCCTGCTTTTTGGGAATGAAAAAGATGACTCCTTCAAAAGTTCGATTTCCACCATCAATCAAACTTTTGATAATAAGGAACTTTATCCCAGCATCGAGGAAAAGGCTGCTCGTTTACTTTATTTCGTGGTGAAGAACCATTCGTTTACTGATGGAAACAAGAGAATTGCTGCTTGGTTATTTGTATGGTACTTAGCCAAAAACAACTACCTGCTCAACTCGAAAGGGATTCCAAAAGTGGCCAACAACGCGTTGGCAGCAATTACCCTCATGGTAGCGTTGAGCAAGCCCGAGGAAAAGGACCTGATGATTTTGGTGATTGTGAATTCGATCAATAAGGCCAATTGAAAATCTGATTCGCTGTAAAAACACTTTATTCAGCGGTCGAAAGTCCAATGCTTGCCTTCCTCTCTCTATTGAATAAATACTTAACTGCTTGGGGCCACGAAACGGCTGTCTACCGTGGACAGTGGTCTGTCGACAGTTTTATTTCACCTTCTTCCCGTGCTTCATCACTAGATCCACATCTTGAAGCAAGTTGATATAGCGAAGTACATCCCCTTTCACCGCAATAATGTCTGCATACTTCCCTTCCGAAATGGTACCGTAATCCTTGTCCACTTTCATGGCTACTGCTGGCCAATAGGTAGCTGCTTTGATGGTGAGTAGAGGATCCATCCCAAAGTGATTCACCCAGACATCGAGTTCGTTCCAGGTACTTTGGCTGTGAAATTTCATAGGAATCCCACTATCCGTGCCGATAAGCATGACCACCCCACTCTCCTTGAGTTGGGCAAACTTTCGGTCAAGGGTTGGCTTTCGCACGGGAGTGAGTTGGAAGTAAGACATTCTGCCAGGGAAGCGTAGGGAGGCTCGAATATCTCTGACAATAGAATCAGGTAGCCCTAGGTGCCAAGAAGGATCATCCAATTTTTCTGGATGGTCCCGCACGTATTCGTAATTGAAAAGCCCCTCTACGGTAGGGGTCCAAAATAGTGGCCCAAGATTCATTTTTGCTGTCCTCTCTTTGAGGAGATTCATGATGTCTTCTGGATATTCTGGGGCACTGCTCAAGCCCGTATGTTCAAAATTATCTACCCCCATTTTGAGTCCTATTCGGATTTCGTCGGGGCGGTGGGAATGTCCTACTACCAGTTTGCCGTGCGCATGAGCCTCGTCCACTACTGCTTTGACTTCTTCTTGGGACATCAAATCTTGGTCTATCAATTTGATCACGTCTACACCAGCATCTACCAATTTTTTGACTTTGGCTCGAGCGTCTGCAGGGCCAGATACCCCCCAGCGGAAGGCTTCTGTCCCTGGATAGGGCGCTTTTTGGATAAAGGGTCCAGATACATACAGGGTAGGGCCTGGGATTTCACCACGGTTGATTCGATCCCGAACTTGGATGCTGGCTTCCAGGGGTGCTCCTAAGTCTCGCGCACTGGTTATCCCTGCCATCAGCAATTGATGTGCAGAGGAGGGCATGATCACCGACTCAAACACATAGATGTAGGTGCTATCCCAATGGGTGTAGTCGCTGTGACCATTGAGCATCAAGTGTACGTGCATGTCCCATAGGCCAGGAAGCACACTCATGCCTTCCGTAGATATTACTTCCGCACCAGCGGGTATCTCCAAACTTCCCACTTGGCCTATGGCTTTGATGCGCTCCCCTTCTATCAATATGACCGAATTGCGGAGTGGAGTTCCTGCAAATCCATCAATTAAGGTGCCTCCTACCAATGCCTTTTGTTGCTGGGCGAAAAGGGAGAAAAGAGGAGCTAGGAGCAGGAAAGGGAACAGAAGTTTTTTGGTCATGGGAGTTAAGGCTTGAATAAAATCTCTTTAAGGTACAAATTTTGATCTCTTCGGGTTAACTTTAGCATCATTTCTTCTCCCAAATGCCAAAAGGTAAATTATTTTTGATCCCCACTGTATTGGCTGATGATACTGCCGCTCAGGTCATATCTCCCCAAGTCCGTGAGGTCATACTACACACCAAATTTTTCTTGGTAGAAAATCTGCGAACTGCACGGCGATATATTTCCAGCCTAAAACTTGGGCTTACGATAGATGAGATTTCACTTGAGTTACTCGATAAGGATACTCCTTCCCAGCAGGTAGTCTCCCTTATGGAACCCCTGCTTAGTGGGGAAGATATGGGAATCATTTCGGAGGCAGGTTGTCCAGGCATAGCAGACCCTGGAGCCCTTGCAGTGGCCTACGCTCACCAGAAAGGGATACAAGTAGTGCCCTTGGCTGGGCCCAGTTCCCTTTTTTTGGCATTGATGGGATCTGGATTTTCTGGACAATCCTTTGCTTTTCATGGATACCTTCCCATAGACAAAAAAGATAGAGTAGCCGCTTTGAAGCGCTTGGAACAAGAATCGCAACGCGAAAAAAGAGCTCAGCTTTTTATGGAAACGCCATTTAGAAATAATCAATTGCTTGCCGATGCCCTACAGATTTTGTCACCGCACACGCAGCTCTGTATTGCTAAAAACCTCACGGCTGCAGACGAAATGATTCAAAGCAAAAGCGTGGCAGATTGGAAGCTTAATTCCCCTGATTTACATAAAGTTCCCACCGTTTTTATTCTTCAAGCCTTCTGATATGTTTACCATTGACGCCCACCTAGACTTGAGCATGAATGCTATGGAGTGGAATCGTGACCTCTCCCGATCCATAAAGGAAATCAATGCTCGAGAAAGGCTGCTTACCGATAAGCCAGATAGGGGAAATGCTACCGTATCTTTTTCAGAGCTAAGAAAAGGCAATGTAGGCTTGGTGGTGGCTACCCAAATTGCACGCTTTGTGGACGAGAGTAACCCACTTCCAGGCTGGAATTCTCCTCAGCAAGCATGGGCCCAAACACAAGGACAATTGTCTTGGTACCGCGCCATGGAAAGGCAAGGGGACTTGCGCCAAATTAAATCTTGGCAGGAGTTACAGGCGCATTTGGATTATTGGAAGACAGAGGAAGATAAAAGTCAAAAAGCCATAGGCTATATTTTATCTCTGGAAGGGGCGGATTCCATAGTATCCTTGGATTACCTTGAAATCGCCTATCAAAATGGACTAAGAGCCCTAGGCCCGGCTCATTATGGTCCTGGACGCTATGCGTATGGAACAGATTCCTCCGCCCCTTTATCCCAACACGGCAAAGACTTACTCCAGAAGATGGACGAACTGGGTATCATCCTGGATGCCACCCACCTTTGCGATTTGGCATTTTGGGATGCTTTGGATCATTTTCAAGGACCTGTGTGGGCCAGTCACAACAACTGTCGGTCCCTGGTAGATCACAACCGCCAATTTTCCGATGACATGATCAAGGCCTTGATCGCACGGGGAGCAGTCATAGGGGCTGCTTTCGATGCTTGGATGTTGAGTCCTGGCTGGATAAGAGGAAAAAGTACTCCCAAGGAACGTGGAGTAACCTTAGCTACTGTTTTGGATCATATGGATCACATTTGCCAACTTGCGGGCAATGCCGACCATATCGGGATAGGATCTGACTTGGATGGCGCTTTTGGAAAAGAACAATGTCCTGCTGACTTGGAAAGTATCTCTGACTTGCAAAAAATCCCAGACCTACTTCGTGTGAGAGGATACTCTGAAGAGGATGTCCAAAAGGCAATGCACGGAAATTGGCTGCGTTTTTTGAAAAAAGCCTGGAGTTAACATTTTTGGAAATTCAAACCAAGGATTTGCCGGTAGCACATTTTTTTTGTTCAGAGGGGTGGAAATCAATCGATTTCCTAGTGCATTCTCTTTTTTTTATTTGTTAGGCACTTCCATTTCCGTTTTTTTACAAATTAAACTTTGTATTTTTTCATGCCCTAACCCAAAATCACCCATGCGAAAGCCTGCTTTGTCCTTTTCCCAAATCATCAACATGAATGTTGGGTTTTTTGGGATACAGTATAGTTTTGGACTTCAGCAAAGCGCCGTAAATCCCATTTATGACATGCTTGGAGCAGCTCCAGACGAGATTCCTTTGCTCAACCTCGCTGGACCAATGACTGGCCTTCTCATACAACCCATCATTGGGGCCTTGAGCGATAGCACCTGGAGCGATCGCTACGGGAGAAGAAAACCCTATTTTTTTATTGGTGCCTTGCTATGTAGCATCTGTTTGTTTTTCTACCCCTTTAGTAGTTCGCTTTGGATGGCTGCAGGCTTGCTGTGGGTGCAAGATGCTGCCAACAATACAGCCATGGAGCCTTACAGAGCACTGATTGCTGATAGTCTTCCAGAGGAGCAGTATGGCAAAGGATTTCTCACGCAAAGTTTCTTTACAGGATTAGGCATCACTTTGGCCAATGTTTCCCTATTTGTATTTCAATTCTATTTCAAAGGGACCTGGGGTGCTCTTCCCATTTGGGTATATGCCTCTTTCTTCCTCGGGACAGTTTGTTCGATTACTTCGGTACTCTGGAGCATTTCCAAGACGCCAGAATATCCTCCCTCCCCCGAAGAACGTGCTGCCTTGGCTCTTCGTAATCAAGGAATGCCCCATCCTGCATTTCAGTTTTTTCTCTCCATCCTGAGTACTTTGCTGGCTTATCTGGCCTTCCTTCTTCTTTTACCTTTTACTTTGATCCAAAGGGGCCTGATCCGAAAAGTATTGGATTGGGTAGACAAAAAGCCAGCTCTGCGTGTCCTTTTCGCCCAAAACATAGAAATTATCGAAGCTATACTAGAAATGCCTGCGGTGATGTGGAAGCTGGCTTTGGTGTATCTTTTCCAATGGTATGCTTTGTTTTGTTATTGGCAAAATTCCGCGAAAAGCATTGCACTTTCAGTTTGGCAAGTAACCCCTATTAGCAGCCCAGAAAAATACGAAGAAGCGGTGGGTTGGAATGGCCTAGTCAACGGTTGGTACAATATTGTCACCTTTCTTTCTGCCTTCTTTCTTGCCGCACTAGCTCAAAAATTTGGAGCGAAGCGGGTACATTTTATCTGCTTGTTGCTTGCTGGAATTGGCTTATTGATTTTTCCCCTGTTGGAAAATAAGTATGCCTTGTTTATCCCAATGACGGGGTTTGGAATCGCTTGGGCCAGCATGATGGGAATTCCTTACTTGTTGGTAGTCAATCAAATCCCAAAGGAGAGGTATGGAGTCTACATGGGAATCATCAATATGATGATCGTGATCCCTATGATCTTCCAGACCCTGACATTTGGGTTTATTTCAAAGTATGTGCTCCAAAACCATGCGGGATATGCCATCCTTTTTGCAGGAGTTTTGCTGCTGATTGCGGCCTTAGCTACCCTACGCATCGCTGAAGTCAAGACTTCACCCCCCTTAAGTCCAGCATCCAACCATTAATTACATCCATTACCTATCTCATGAGTACCCCTATCTTGTCTCTAGAAGGTTTTCTTTCCGAAAAAATTCCTCAACTTCTACAGGAGCATGCTCTAGATCTGAAGGGCAAGGACAAGCGTTTTGTAGAAAGCTTGCATCTTGCCCTGCCAAAAGTATATCAGTTATTTCATGAACTGTACGGAGCATTTCCTGAGGCAGAAACACAGTTTTTAGAACTGCTTAGAAGTTTGATTTGGAGCCATAAAGAAAGGAGCCATGCCCTCCAAGAAAGGGATCAATTCAAAGCAGAAAAGGGAATTTGGTTTTTAAGCAACGAACTGGCAGGCATGAGTTTGTATGTGGACCGTTTTGCAGGAAATCTTAAGGGGATGCCTGCAAAAATTCCTCACCTGGAAGAACTGGGCATCAATTTTCTTCACCTCATGCCGATTATGGAGAGTCCCTTGGGAGAGAGCGATGGAGGATATGCTGTTTCCGATTTCCGGAAAGTGGATCCACGTTTTGGAACCCTAGAGGACTTGAAGGCTCTCATTCAGGTCATGCAGAATAAGGGCATGTACCTCATGCTAGACATGGTCCTCAACCATACCTCCCATCACCACGAATGGGCGAAGAAAGCCAAGGCTGGAGATCCAGAATATCAAGCGTTCTACCATACCTATGAGGATCGTTGGGTTCCGAATGAATTTGAACAAGCCATGCCTGAAATATTTCCTGAAAGTGCACCAGGAAATTTCACGTGGTGTGAGGAAATGAAACGTTGGGTAATGACGGTATTTCATTCCTACCAGTGGGATCTAAATTTTAGAAATCCCCAGGTGTTCCGAGCCATGCTTGAAAACATTCTTTTTTATGGTAATCTGGGCGTAGATGTATTGCGAATTGACGCCCCTGCTTTTATTTGGAAACAAGCAGGAACTTCCTGTCAAAACCTCCCCCAAGCCCATACCTTGCTTCGTTTGATCAAGCAATGTGTACAGGTAGCTAGCCCAGGGATGACAATCCTTGGGGAGGCTATAGTCGCGCCCAAAGAGATCATGAATTATTTTGGTACAGGAGAGTATGTGGCCCAAGAATGTGATTTTGCCTACCATGCCACGCAGATGGCCCTGCAGTGGGACATGTTAGCATCGGGGGAGACGCAAGTGATGCTAAATGCCCAAGAAGACGTACTCAAAAAACCATACGGCACTTCATGGATTACCTACACTCGCTGCCACGACGATATCGGTTTGGGGTATGAGGATGCTAGCATTGCAAGGGCAGGGAAAGACCCCTATTTGCATAGAAAATTTTTGAAGGAATACTATTCTTACTCTGGAGACCAGTGGATGAGTCCGGCCCGGGGAGTGCTTTTTTCTTCTAATCCCAAAACAGGAGATGCGCGCATCAGCGGTACCTTAGCTTCCTTATGTGGCTTAGAAAAAGCACTTTTTGAAGGCAATGGACCAGCTATTGAACTTAGCATTCAAAAGATCTTGATGATGCAAGCCCATGCTATTTTTTTGGGTGGCCTTCCTATGATTTTCTATGGAGACGAGGTAGGGTATATCAACGATTACAGCTACCAACAGGATCCTAGTAAAAACTACGACAACCGGTGGATGCATCGCCCGCTGATCGATTGGGAAAAAGTAAATCGAAGAAAAACGGAGGGTACCCTAGAATTTCAGGTGTATGAGGGCTTAAAAAAATTGCTTGCCCTTCGAAAATCACAGCCTGTATTTAGCGATTGGAGCAATTGTACTTGGATGAACCCCCACAACATTCATGTGGCAGGATTGGTCCGAAGTAGGGGTTCTGAACGTAGGTACTGTATTTACAATTTTAGCGAAAGTACAGCCTACCTAACTTGGTATGTTTTCCGGGAACAAGGGGAATCTGCCACACAGCTCCATGACCACTGGACCGACAGTTTAGTGACCATAGGCTCTGATCAAGAGCATCTGATCTTAGAACCCTATGGATTTAGAATTTTTGAACCTAAGGCATGAGGTAGACAGGCCCCGCTTTAAGCTAGAGGGCCTCCTTTTTGGATTTTTTTTTGCTTGAAGAAACGTATGTGCACTAGTAGTGCTTGGATTTCCAGTTTTAGGGACTAAAGCAAGCGTCGAAACTGACTCAAAAAGCGGACGTCATTTTCAGTAAATAAACGGAGATCTTTGATTTGGTACTTGAGCATGGCAATCCTTTCTATACCCATTCCGAAGGCAAATCCTGTATATTTTTTGGAATCTATGCCACAGTTTTCTAGTACATTGGGATCTACCATTCCCGAACCTCCAATTTCCACCCAACCGCTCTGCTTGCAAACCGTGCAGCCTTTGCCTCCGCAGATCAAGCAGGAAATGTCAATTTCTGCGCTGGGTTCGGTAAAGGGAAAAAAGGAAGGGCGAAAGCGAACCTTGGTTTCCTTGCCAAACATTTCTTTGGCGAAATGATATAAGGTATTTTTTAAGTCAGCAAAACCTACATTTTCATCCACATAAAGCCCTTCTACTTGATGGAAAATGCAGTGTGCCCGTGCAGATATGGCTTCGTTGCGGTACACGCGTCCTGGGGAAAGGGTTCGGATGGGAGGTTTTTGATTTTCCATAACCCTCACTTGCACCGAAGAGGTATGGGTACGCAAGGCGATATCAGGATTTTTTTCTATGAAAAAGGTGTCCTGCATTTCTCTTGCAGGATGGTTTTCTGGAAAGTTGAGTGCAGTAAAATTATGCCAATCGTCTTCTATCTCAGGTCCCTCGGAAAGATTAAATCCAATTCGTTCAAAAATCTCAAGTATGCGTTGCCGCGTAGCCGTGAGAGGATGTATGCCTCCCAAAGGATAATTAGCGGGGGGAAGCGTGAGGTCTATAGCCGCCGTTTTTGTTTTTTTGGACGTAGCAGCTACTTTTTCGATGAGGACCTGAAATTTTTCCTCTGCAAGTTGTTTTACCTCATTGACGAGCTGCCCGTAGACGCGTCTTTCCTCGGCAGGGATTTGCCCCATGACAGCCATCAGCTCTCCTACCACGCTTTTTTTAGAAATAAATTCCATTCGATAGGCTTCTAGCTGCTCGGGGCTTTGAGCGTCTGCCGCAGCAATGGCCGCCTTGATCGATGCGATTTTATCTTGGTACATGGATGACCTAAAGTTTCTTAGGCAAAGCTATTATTTTTTAGACGATTTGGGAGCCCTCCAATTCAAACTCTTTTGGAAATATGTCTTTTCCCTTGCTACAGATTGAGAATTACCAGGTTCTGCCTCCTCCTGGGGGCCTACCCATCATCCAGGGTTGTTGGGGCTCTGGAGCAGGCTGCTTAAAATTGCCCAAAATGTAGGTAAAGGTGATCAATCCGTAGCGAGTGAGTACGTTGGTAAAGACGTCGGTAACTGCGACGTCGGAGATAGTTCTACTAATGCTGTTGTTTTGATTGAGCACATCAAAGACCACGGCCTTGATCTCTGCTTTATTATTTTTAGCGAAGCGGAATCCACCTTCCAAATTCCATAACCAAAAATTCTGATTAAACCCTTCGGAAAGTCCAGAATAGAGGGAATGAGCGACGTTGTTTCCCATAAAGAATTTCCCATTGGTGGAAGAGAAGTATAGGCGGATGTTGGATTCTTGCTGGTAGAAGTTATTGTTTAAATTTTGCTGCAAGGAGGAATTGATAATATTGTAAGAGCCAGTAGTGCTTACAGAAAAATCAACGTTTTGACTGATATTAGAATTGAAGGTCACGCCCTGACTTAGTGTAAGGTTGTCGTTGAGGTTAGTGGCCCCGTTGATAATTCCAGGACTACGGTTGAAGCTCACTCGAGAATTGATATTGAATTGGGTTTTCAATTTCTTCAACGGCGCACCATAGGTCAAGAAGAAGCTGGATCGAAAATTGCCATCCAAATTGACCGGGCGGCTTAACTGTCCTCCCGCTCTAAGTAGGATTTCATTGTTGATCAGAGTGTCTTTGGTAGTCAAGAAGGTGCTATTTCCAATAAAATTAGAGGTGACCGAATGGGTAATGAACATAAACAAGGTCCTAGATTTTTCTAGATTTACTTTGCTGATGTTAGCGAAGACATTATGATTGTAACTTTGTCCTAAGTTGGGGTTTCCAACACTCAGTCTCAAAGGATTTTGGTTATTCACTACATTTTGAAGCTCAGATACACTTGGTTCGTTGGTACTTGTTCTGTAGCGAATTCTCCAACTAAATCCCGTTTCCCGGTTACGGTAATTCAGGTTAGCGCTAGGAAGTAAGTTGTTGAAGCTTCGCTTAAAGGTTCCTGGAACAGGAAAAAAAGCCTCGTTGTCTAGTCTTGCGTTTTGGTAGTCTAGATTCAGGTTTACGCTCCAGGTTTGGTTGTTATAGGCATATCCCGATCGAAGCCTCTGGGTAATGAATTTATTGTCAAATTCATTACTCAAAGCGGTATCAAGTTGAGATTTGCGCTCTTCGTCTATTTGGTAAGTTTTTTGATCGGCTTCGGTGGTATTGTTTCCAACTTGATACCCAAATGTTCCTATGGAATTTTTACCTAATTGTTCAGTAAAGGTGAGATTCACTCTGTAATTAAGGCCTTTATTGAGCGAGTATGTTTCTTGGGATGCCGTGTCCAGAAGATTTCTTCTAAATTCCCGGCTTGCCGCCAAAAGATCGGAATCTTGGTCACGATTAGACCAGGAGGTAAATACTTCTGTTGAAAGCGTTCTTCCTTTCTTATCGAATTTATAGCGGTAGGTCAGGTTATTGGAGAGGTTGATGGCCTTGGTCTGGGCATTGCTAATGGACCGAAGCGCGGAAAGTGAATCCCCTAGATTATTACGCGTAAGTGCATCTCTATCGCTGAAGGTGGAATTATCCTGAAAAGATAAGCTTGGGGTAGCCACGATGGAATTCTTTTCGTTGATATCCGCTTCAATCCTGGCATTGGCCCTATGGTTATTATTTTTGACGGTATTGATTAGATTTTCTTGATAAATCTGACGGAAATTTTGATTGACTACTGTCTCCCGGTTGGTAATTTGACGTAAAGAGTTGGATGTATTGTTGAAAAAATAACTTCCAGTGACGTTTACTTTTTTACCCCATTTGTCAGAGTAATTGAGCCCTAGGGCATTGGTAGTAACAATACCCCCGGTGTTGCCAACTAGGAAATTATTGTTTCCTCCGCCACCCCATTGGCCACCTCCAAATCCTCCTCCACCCATACCGCCCATCATTCCTCCTCCACGACCAGCACCAGCGGAAGCATTGGCAGTCAATCCTGCAAGATCTTGACTAGAGAAATTTTGTTGGTTGATGTTATTGAAAAGACCTAAAATAGAAATGCGTTGATCCCCATTAAATAAGTTGAGACTGCCTCCTGCGGCATAGCGATCGTCGGTACCATATCCCGCATAGCTTCTTCCAAAGGAGCCATTCTTTTTGTCCGACCGAAGAATAATGTTGATGGTTTTGGTATAGCTCCCATCATCAAATCCAGTGAGGCGGCTTTGATCAGAGCGCTGGTCAAGGACTTCTACTCTATCTATGACGTCCGCAGGCAAATTTCGTAAGGCGATGTTGGGGTCATTGCCAAAAAATTCACGCCCATCAACTAAGATTTTCTGGACCTGTTCCCCTTGAGCCTGGATTTGGCCCCCTTGAAAGGTGATTCCAGGCATTTTTCGAATCAAGTCCTCTGCTTGTGCATTGGTTTGGGTTTTAAATGCATTGGCATTGAAAGAGGTGGTATCCCCTTTTTGTTCGCCCACCACGTTGGTCCCTTGTACGATAACTTCTCCTAAAACTTTGGTGTCTTCCTCCAAGATAAGCTCTCCTAATTCCATAGGATCTCTCATGCTGTGGATCCTGGTAATGGTCTTGTAGCCTAAAAATTTGATTTCAAGTTTCACTTCGGGGATGAATGGTCGTGCTACCTCAAAGCTTCCATCCGCTGCAGTCACCGTACCCCTCAATAAGGAATCTGTAACTGTTTTTACCACTACATTGGCTCCTATCATAGGGGTTTTGGTGGCCCCATCGATGAGTTTTCCAGTAAATTTTCTTTCGGTCTGGGCTTGGCCGCTCAGCCGCTGTCCAAATGCAAGGACTGAAAGGAAAAAACAAAAAATAAAGAGGGAAAAAGATAAGTAATTTTTCATAGTTGGCAAGAATACATTGTATTTGACTGCTGAACAAGGCAAAAGGTTTACGCGGTAGAAGGAGTAAAATTAGAATGGGGATTCTGAGGGATGAGTGGTAGTTATTCGATCTAAAAAACTCATTTTTCCAAAGCCCGATTCATCAGGTCGGGGTAGGAGATGTTGTAATGGCTTTCGTGGTACACCACCTCTCCACGACGAAGGAGAAGCAACTGAGGGGATTCGTGTGTTATTCCTAGGCGTTCCGTCACCAGATCAGATACCGAACGAAAGGCAATCAAGTCAAGGTAATAAGGAATGATTTTTTCGGTATCCTCCGCCTTCCAATTTCGAAGCATTCGGTCAAGTGCCATGCTGCTGATGGAGCATCGGGTACTGTGTTTGAAAATCAATACAGGTTTCTGCTGACTTTCAATTAGGAGTGCATCAAGTTGTGTTTCCGAAGTGAGTTTATTCCAGTTCATGTCCTCTTTTCGCTATTTTTGCAAAATGCAGTGCAAAGGTAAGTTACTTTGCCCGTACTCTCCATATGATTACTATCCTAGTTTCCATTTCCTTGAGGAGAATTCCAATGCTCCTTTTGACCTGTTTGGGTTTAGCTTTTTGGTCTTGCAAGTCGCTAGATCCCAACGCTAAGTTACCTTTGCCTACCGTTCCTCAAGGCAATTCTTCGGTAAATGTCCCTGTAGATATTCCCATAGTAACTCTTTCTACCTTGGCCAATAACTCCGTTCCCTCTAATGTGATTAGCTTAAAAGCGGTGGACTTGGGCAATGGGATACAGGGGGATTTTGATTTTATTAGAGCAGGAACCATCCAACTGATGCCCCTGGATAGCCAGCGCTTGGAAGTGGTATTTCCACTTAAAATTCAAGGAGAACTTGGGCTTAAACCAGGAAGAATTGGCAATTTACTTCAATCCAAAATTCCTTTTACCCGTACTCTGGCCCCTGTAATGGTCATCAATCCAGAAATCCAGCCCAATTGGTACCTTGGGGTGAGTGAATTTGAGGTGGTTGATTTAGGAGGTAAATTGGCCATATCTGCCATGGGATTAGAATTTGATTTAAGTCCCATGGTGAGAAATGAAATCCGAAATTTTGCCAAGCAAAACATCACCTCCAAACCGGACCTTATTCCACTAAAGCCCCTGATGGAGTCGATTTGGAACGAGGTGGGTCAACCCATGCTCGTGGAAATGGAAGGTACAAAAATGGGACTATCTATTCGTCCTGAATCTCTTCACCTGAGGGAATACCTGAGACCCAACAAAGGACTTCATGTGGATCTAGGAATGAAAGGAAAGGTAGAGCTACATCCTGCCAATGCCATCCCAAAAAAGCCCTACCCTCTTCCTAAAATTTCATCCAATACCGATGCTTCTAACAGCATAGATCTCCACGTGCCTTTTCACCTCACCTATGCAGACTTGGATGCCTTGATCAAGAAATCTTTTGGGGGAAAAGTTTTTCGGATCAACAAACAGTACGTGTTTGAGGCAAAAAATATGTCCACACAAGCCTACGGAGATAAATTGGGGATTACTGTAGATTTCATTGCTACTCCTAGCAAGGGCAATCCTATGAGCGGAGAGATGTTTTTGGTAGGAAGACCTGTGTTCGATGAATCCTCTCAAGTTTTGTTATTCGAAGAGTTAGACTTCGTGATGAAAAGTACAAGCGCCAAAGCCAAGCTAGGCGCGTTACTCAAGCAAGGTAAAATTCATCGCCAACTCAATCAGCAAATGAAACTTCCTCTAGGGGAAACGTTAGCTGCAGGGGTGAAGGAAATTCAAGAGCGATTTTCCTTAAAGACCTCTATCGCTACGGTAGATATTTTAGACTTGAAAATGATTCCTGTGGGATTTTATCCTACAGCTACAGGCTTGGCCATCCCCTTGAGGGCAACGGCCAAAACAAGCATTCGATGGAAATAAAATCTAGGTAAAGGACTTTGTCTACTTTCTTCCCTCAATAATTTTTCCTACTACCTCTGGATCGAGTAAGGTGGAGGTGTCCCCCATGGCATCTAAGCTTCCTTCTGCAATTTTCCTTAAAATCCTACGCATGATTTTTCCTGAACGGGTTTTAGGAAGCCCTGGCACCAATTGGATTTTGTCTGGTTTGGCGATAGGTCCAATGATGGAAGCTACCGTTTCTTTGATTTCTTGGACAAGGGTTTGCTCTAGGTGGGCACTTTGATCACAGATGACAAAGGCGTAGATGCCTTGCCCTTTGATGTCGTGCGGGTAGCCGACTACGGCAGATTCGATGACCCTGGGATGTTCGTTGATGGCATTTTCCACCTCAGCGGTACCCATGCGATGTCCCGATACATTGATCACGTCGTCTACCCTTCCTAAAATTCGGTAGTAGCCGTCGTGGTCTCTTTTGACTCCATCTCCAGTGAAGTACTTGTTTTTGTAGGTAGAAAAATAGGTTTGCCTGCAGCGTTCGTGATCCCCGTAAGTGGTACGGATCATGGAGGGCCAAGGAAAGGTGATGCATAAATTGCCCTCCACCGAATTGCCCGTGAGTTCTTTCCCTTCCGCATCTACGATGCAAAGTTGGATTCCAGGCAAAGGCAAGGTGGCATAGGCCGGTTTGGTGGGCGTGATTCCAGC
>VGMU01000048.1 GCA_016866385.1 Bacteroidota bacterium | reverse complement strand
CAATTAACATGCCCTAGGACAACAAAAAATTACTAGAGTATGAATTTCCTTTAAAAGAAGGTATTACTTTATCTTAGAGTATATAACGGTCACTTTCACCTTGTCTTTAGAGACTTTAAACTGCCGTAAAGACCGTTTAAAATCATCTCCTGTATTGGGGGTGATGGCATAGAGCAACCAATCTTGACGTTGCAGTTGCTTTTTGTAGAGCGCATTGAAATAGGAAGAAATACCCGCACGCTGCCATTTCTGGGTGGATTCATAGTTGATCAGGGTTACCGAAGGAAAAAAATTGTTGGGTACCAGCTTCCCTTTATCGTCTTCGATGACTTGGGGCTGCCCGTCCCCCTGCACGTGAAGTTCGGACTTATTGATAGAACTGAGCAACACCCGATTTTGTGTATCTACAAATTTCATCACCATACCCGAAATGGGGCTTTGCCCCTCACCTTGGTCCTCAATGGGCCCTAAAACAAAATTGACTTGATTGAATACCACCCCTGAAAGCGTGTCCAAAAAAGCATCTAAGGGGCGGGTATTGATGCGCATGGCCAAGCCCAAACCTGATTTCATCCCTAAAATCGGACCCGTTGTGTAGGACTTGGAGTATTCCTTGACCACTTCGGTAGGTGTTCCTCTACGGTCTGAAGTAATGCCATTGAAACTTCGAGAAGAAAAAGTAGTGATGGTGTACTGTTTTCTTGCCGTATCCCCAAGATAATGGTAATAGAAGGTCATCCCTGTATTGCCTCCCAAGGAAAAGCCTGCTGTAGCATTGTCCCCTTCCCGTGGTAAGATAGCTACTCCAGGCAGGTACTTACGGAAGGAAAACAAATTGTCAAACTCCAAGCCTCTTTTCAGCTTGGAAAAAATATCTGCAGCGGCCTCATTACTTAGCGGAGCCAAGAGCAAGGTATCTTTGGTGGTCTTAAACACCACCTCTAGTTCTGCCAATGGCTTGGGATTGAAAGCCAGCTTGCTAAAATTATAATATAAGGTGTCCAATAAGGGCTCAGAAAGTAAATGAACGGAGTATTTTTTCTTCTGCTCCAAGTTGGACCCATTTACGCTTACGGTAGATAAGTTGAAAAAGGCTGAATCCAATAAGGCATCCGATCGGGGACGTTCCGAACCTTGATCGATATACAACCGGGTATAACCTATACTTTTTGTTTTTCCGAAATAGGGATCTTGCTCGTCACCCACAATCAAAATACCTGCATTGGTGGTATTAAATGAATCAAGCAGCACCACAGAGGCTTCCAAGGGTATCTCCTTGTAAAAAACTCCCACTTGACTATTTTGAGGGGCCAACTCTAATCCTACCGAAGCAGGATCACTGCATGCTCCAAACCCCAAAAGAAAAATAACTGCGGAAAGAGAAACGGAAAACTTAGCCCGCAAGGCTGGTATAAATTCCATACAACTCGTCATGAGCTTGTTGCTCTTCTTCGAAACTGATTTCAAACTTCTTGCTTTTTGAAAAATCCTCAATAAGTTGATTAATATCTGCCGACACTTCAGAACCTTTCACCACTCGATCGGCATATTCCATCCCCATCTTGATGAATCCCGTAAAGTCTTTGCTTGTCAAAGGTGCTAAAATTGTATCATCGATATCCACCATCTTAACCTTGTTTAACAAATCGTCCCCAAAGGTGTGGGAAAATCCGTTGGTATAAATGCCAAAAACAGACTTAGTGTCCTTAAATAAAGGCTCGTTTTTGTAGGTGGTTTTCAAATACATGGGAATCAGCGAAGTCATCCAATCGTTGCAATGCACGATATCTGGAGACCAGCCTAACTTTTTGACGGTCTCTAGGACCCCTTTGCAAAAGAAGATAGCCCGCTCGTCGTTGTCCTCATAAAAGCGTTGCTGCTTGTCGTGAAACACGTACTTTCGCTGGAAATAATCTTCGTTGTCGATAAAATACACTTGAAGTTTGGCATTGGGTATGGAGGCTACCTTAATGATCAAAGGCTTTTCTTCTTCCCCCACGGCGATGTTGATCCCGGACAACCTCACCACCTCGTGAAGTCTATTCTTCCGCTCGTTGATCAACCCAAATCGAGGAACCAAAATGCGTATTTCCATCCCTCGCTCCTGCATGGCTTGGGGAAGAGATCGTAAGAATGTAGCTACCTTGGAAGTCTGTAAGAAGGGGTTGATTTCACTAGCAACGTAGAGAATACGTAGTTTGGACATGCTAAGGGAATTTAAGGGTCGTGATAAACAACGGCACAAAGGTAAATAAAAAAAGCCTAAATGCATTGGATTTGTGGATATTAATCTAGTTTTACTCAAATTGGCTGGAAAATTCCTCTGTCATGAAGCGAATCTACACGGAAGCAGAATGGAGGCCCCTTTGGCTTGGCCTAGTCCAGGAAAAAAAAAGCTTGGGATTTGTGCCTACCATGGGTGCCTTGCACCAAGGCCACATGGATCTAGTCGAGGAAAGTCTTTCACAAACAGATTATACCCTGGTATCTATCTTTGTGAACCCTACCCAATTCAATTCTCACGAGGATTTTCAAAATTATCCCAACACCTTGGAAGCGGATTTGGCCCTGCTGGAAGCCCAAGGAGTAGATGCCGTATTTTTGCCCTCCACCGAGACCCTATATCCATCGCCTCCCCAGCTCAGCATAGATTTTGGACACCTTTCAAGGGTTTTGGAGGGAAAGTTTAGGCCTGGACATTTCCATGGAGTGGGGCTTATCGTAGCCAAACTTTTTCATATAATTCGGCCCACCGTGGCATTTTTTGGACAAAAAGACCTTCAGCAAGTTGCGGTAGTCAGACGCTTGCTGCACGATCTTTCCTTCAATATAGATTTGGAAGTAGTGACAACCCGAAGGGAAAAAGATGGCTTGGCCATGTCTTCTCGAAATTTAAGGCTAGATCCACAAGAACGGGCGGTCGCCCCCCTGCTCTACTCTGGGATGCAAGAGATAAAGCAACATCTCCTCTCAGGTGTGTCTTGGAAAGAGGCCAAGGCTTCATTTTTGAGACGATTGGAATCAGAAAAGCAGTTTCAAATGGAATATATAGCATTGGTGCACCCTGAAACTTTTGAAATTTTTGAAATCTTTTCCCCACTTGGATCAAGTTCTATTTGCCTAGCCGCCTATCTTGGCAAAATTCGCTTGATCGACAATCTCCCAATTATTTAGTATTTTCAGGTACTTTTGCCTGGTCAAGTATTTTCCGTGGGTCAAATCAAAAATTAATCTGCAAAGTTTTATCTTTTGATACGATCCTCAAGAAAAACCAATCCCAAATCAACCCCCTAGTCTGGATGGGAACGTCCTCTCTTAAAAGTTTTATTCAAGTGATTTTATCCTTGGCAGTAGCCCTTGGGATATTCTGGTATTTGTACCAGGACCTGGATGTGAAAAGCTTGCAGGCACAACTTCTTTCAAGCCATTGGGGATGGATCCTTTGTTCTCTTGGCATTGCTTGGGTGGGCTATTGGATTCGGGGGTGGAGATGGGCCCTGCTGATCCAAACTAAGGGTGAACAACTTCCCGTGAGTGCTCACCGTGCCTACCATGCTGTGATGGTGGGATACCTGATCAATCTGCTCGTCCCGAGAGCTGGGGAAGTGGCGCGTTGCGGGGTGCTCGTTCGTAACAATGGCATCCCCCTGGGCCAGGGCCTGGGCACGGTGATCGTAGAGCGTAGCGTGGATTTACTGTTTCTTGGAGCTACCATTTTATTGGCTTTCCTTTTAGAAAATCAACTTTTTATTTCTTTAGCGGATCAACTTTTGGATCTGGACCAGCTCGCTCACCAATGGTCCAAGCACTTTCCCCTCCTACTGGGGATAGGGTTGGGCATGGGAATAGTACTTTTTTTACTTGGCAAAAAATATCGGAAGCACCCCTTCCTTCAAAAAGTTTTCCTTTTCTTCAGGCAATTAATTGCTGGTCTTCGTTTTATAGGATCGCTACAACAGCCTTTGGGATTTTGGATAAGCTCCTTAGTCATTTGGGTCATTTATTTCCTCACCATGTACACGGTTTCCCTTGGAATCGAATCTGCTGCCAATTTGTCTGCAAGTCAGGTGCTACTGGTTATGGTCATGGGAAGTATTGGCATGATTGCTCCTGTACAAGGTGGAATAGGCACTTTTCATGCGCTGGTAGCCTTTATTTTGATTGAATTTGGAGTTCCTGAAGCAGATGGCAAAATTTTTGCAGCCATCATTCACGGTACCCAAGTGGTGTTGGTAGTAGTAGTAGGTCTAGCCAGCTGGATCATGATGCTTAAACTTCCCCCTTGGAAAAAACCTTTTACTGATTAATTTCGTAATCACACCCAGTTAACCCTTACAAACATATGATTATTCTAATTGTAGTCGTATTTGCCATTCTTGGATTTGTCGTTAGCAGCCAATTGAAAAGCAAATTCAAGCGCTATTCACAAACTTCCCTGCAAGCCAATCTTTCAGGGGAGGAAATCGCCAAACTCATGCTTGCCGATCACAACATCCATGATGTGCGCGTGATTTGCGTGGAAGGTCAGCTTACTGACCATTACAATCCTATGGACAAGACGGTAAACCTTTCGCCGGATGTTTTCTACGGCAGAAATGCTGCAGCTACAGCAGTTGCTGCTCACGAATGCGGCCACGCGGTGCAGCATGCTACAGCATACTCCTGGTTGAGTTTCCGATCTGCGATGGTGCCTATTCAAAACATTTCTAGTAAGATTTTAAACTTTATCCTGATTGCTTCTCTTTTTGGAGGATTTGCTCTTGGGCTGCCCGTACCATTGATTGGCTACTTGGTGGTAGGATCTTACTCAGTCATGACGCTCTTTTCTTTGGTCACTTTACCTGTGGAATTTGATGCCTCCAACCGGGCCTTGGCCTGGGTGCAGCAGCGAAACGTAGTGACTAGAGAAGAGTATGCCATGTCTAAGGACGCCCTCAACTGGGCTGCTAGAACCTATTTGGTAGCCGCCTTGGCCTCTTTGGTGACCCTAGCCTATTATATTTTTGTATTCTTTGGTAACCGAAATTAATTGAAATTTTAAATAAAGGAGAAGGGACTTTATGGTCCCTTTTCTTTTTTGCACTAACTTTTCACCACGATATACACCCAAATTACTTGATGAACTTTCAACTTACAGAGGAGCACCTAGCCGTTCAGGAAGCGGCTAGAGAATTTGCACAAACAGAACTTTTACCCGGTGTCATCGATCGAGATACCGAAGCCAAATTTCCCGCCGATCAAGTAAAGAAAATGGGGGAATTGGGCTTTATGGGCATGATGGTCGATCCTGCCTATGGCGGTGGTGGCATGGACACGATTTCTTATGTGATAGCCATGGAGGAGCTTTCCAAAATTGATGCCTCCGCCTCCGTGTGCATGTCGGTCAACAATTCCTTGGTCTGCTGGGGCTTGGAAAAGTACGGTACCGCAGAGCAAAAGCAAAAATACCTCAGCAAATTGGCCTCGGGAGAGAAAATTGGTGCCTTTTGCCTTTCCGAACCAGAAGCGGGTTCGGATGCTACCTCCCAAAGAACCCGCGCTGAGCTCAAGGGGGATCACTACCTATTAAACGGAACAAAAAACTGGATTACCAACGGTTCTTCGGCAAGCATCTACTTGGTCATCGCCCAGACGGATCCCAGCAAAGGGCACAAAGGCATCTCCGTATTTATCGTAGAAAAAGGTTGGGAGGGATTTGTCATTGGCAAAAAAGAAGATAAACTGGGGATCAGAGGCTCAGATACCCATTCCTTGCTTTTTACCGACGTGAAAGTGCCCCTGGAAAACCGCATCGGAGACGAAGGATTTGGCTTTACCTTTGCCATGGAAACCCTCAACGGTGGCCGATTAGGGATTGCTGCGCAAGCCTTGGGTATTGCGTCTGGAGCTTACGAACTTGCTTTAAAGTATTCCAAAGAGCGTTCCGCCTTTGGAAAACCCATCAGCCAACACCAAGCCATTCAATTCAAACTGGCCGACATGGCGGTGCAAATTGAAGCCGCAAGATTGCTAGTCTACAAAGCTGCTTGGATCAAAGACCAGGGGGAAGAATACGCACAAGCCTCCGCCATGGCCAAGCTATATGCCTCCGAAGTAGCCATGCAAGTGACCATAGAAGCGGTACAAATCCATGGCGGTTACGGCTATGTGAAAGTATACCATGTGGAGCGCCTGATGAGGGACGCAAAAATCACTCAGATCTACGAAGGTACTTCCGAAATTCAACGGATTGTTATTTCACGGGGAGTCTTGAAATAATACATAAAATTCACTAGTTAAGAGGGTAATTGTAAAAAAATTTACCCTCTTTTTTTTATTTATTTTATTATTTTAAGTGTATATTGCCTATTCTAAATTAGAAAAATTACATTTTTAACTTTGAATTTTTAAGAATCTATGGAATACTACAATAAAGTAATTGAATCGGTTCAAGTCAGATTTATCAAGGGCAACAATTACAAAATTGAAAAGCCAACGGCAGTAGTCAATTACAGAGAAAATGAAAATACACTGATCTTACTTCATCACGGAAGTTTGAAATTTGGAGACAACCAGGAGCTAATCAACGAGAGCGAGGTGATTTTTATTCCAAAAGACAGACAAACACCCCTCACGTTTGGCGCTAAGGCTTCCCGACAAGAAATCAGCATGGAGCAATTTTCTGACCATAGAAAAAAGCACCTTCAAAGTATCTCTTTCAAAGAAATCAAAACCAGCGAAGAAGATTGCATCTCCATGCTCCAATTTGAATCCAAGGTTTTTGATGTGGTCAATTTTTTCAATTCCCTAGATATTCCCCCCTTTGTGATTCGATTCAATGACCGAATCGCCACCCTGGTAGAGGACCTGATGAAAGAGATAGAAAATACCAGCGTAGGGAAAGAAAGAATTCTGAAGGCATTGACCGAGGTGCTGGTGATCGAACTCTTGCGTCACATTTTGAAAAATAGATTATTTACTGAGGAACTTTCTACCAACTCCACCTATTTCAAAGATCCTCGATTGATTGACTTGTTTAATTTTATCAAAAGCAATATCGGGGGAGATTTGTCCAACAAGGTATTGGCAAGGGTGGCCAACGTATCTGAAGATTATGTAGGCCAGTACTTCAAGATGCTTACCGGGATCAATCCTCAGGACTACATAGAATACCAGCGCCTAGAGGCGGCGGTAGACCTCCTTCGCACTACCAAGAAATCTATCCGCACCATAGGCAAAGAAGTTGGGTACAAGGACACGGCTTACTTCTGCAGAAGATTTAAAATGATGTATGGAGTGCCGGCTGGTAAAATGCGAAGAAGGGAATCCCTGATTAATGTCTAACCTTTGAGGTCTCCAAGACCTCGAAGGTTTAAGTTTCTAAAGTTTTTTTAAAACAGTCGAGGGTTTTTGAAACCTCAACTGTTGGAACCTTTGAGGTCTCCAAGACCTCGAAGGTTTAAGTTTCTAAAATTCATTTTATTTTGAAGTAAACATTCGAGATTCTTCTTCTCGGATTTTAAAACCTTCGAGGTTTTACAAACCTCAAAGGTTATCGCCAAGACCTAGAGGGTTACTTCTCCTCCCTCTCAGGGGATACTGCCTGCGGGGAATTCGAGGCAAATTGCTCCATGATTTTGTCTTTGGCCAAGCCTATTCCTACGAAAAGAAGTTTTTCAAGGATCCCCGACCAAAGCGTAGCACTTTTCTTTTGGGTCAACCTTTCCTTTATCTCCGGAGTCAAGAGTCCCTCTTTTTCCAAGACTTGCATGGCCTTATCTGTCTGATTAGCCTGTTTCTTTTTGGCAAGTTGAACCACTCCGTACACCAGTACAGCCCCTACGGCTACAGCAGCTCCTACCTTCAGCCAGTCTTCAGACCCTTTTTTGAATACATCCAATTGCTTGGCTAATGAGCGTTCTAGCTCTTCTGATTTCTTTTGAAGGTTCTTATTCATGAGATTTTTTTTCACTGGTTGACTTAAAAATAAACCGCTTCAAAGAAGAATTTACGCTCTGCTGTACTCCCTCTGCATCTTTACTCAGATACAGAATCAACACCAGAAGCAGGTACAATAGCCCTACTGCCAAGAATCCCAAGTAAGGACTCTGGGTAACTTGGCTGATGAAAAAGGCTAGGGAAAGAGAAACAAATAGGAATACCAACATCATCAAACAGCCCAACAACACCAACAAGATCAATCGGGAAAGTATCCCCACGAGTTGGTCTTGAATGTCAGACTTGACCATCTCTATTTTGGTCTCTAAAATAGCCTTCAGGGTCTGTAGAATTTCAGTAAAATTTAGCATGCGAAAAAAGCGTTATGGGGCAACCTCCCTGTGTAATTTACCACCGAATATACTTGAAAACCAAGGATCAAAAAAATCAAATTGCCCCTTCCCTCATTGCTGCTGATAAAAGGCATCCCTCAACACCAATTCCAGGGCCATGAAGATGGCTTGATTGACCGGATACTGTACCGAAAGGGCCTCATCTATGTCCTTGAGCCGCGTGTAGTAGGCAGGCGCTAGGGGCATGTCTAGGTCTTCGTTGATCCGCGAGGATAGGACCTGAAACTGCGCTGATCGCTCCTCCTTCAAAAGTTTGCAGGTAATCAGCTCCTTTCTCCCTGTCTTATTATTTTTTCTCGCCGAAGCCCCAAAAATTCTACATATCAATCCCCTTTTGGTATAATTTCCACAAAATCCCTTACTCAAATCCTCCGACTGGGCGCGATATACCTTACACACCCCCCATTGGGAGGAAGCGGTAGACAACTCTTCTGCCAAAGCCTCCGCCAATCCTTTTTGATGTAAATCAAATGCTAGAGGTAAAAACTCAAGAGCTGTAGCAGGCACCTCTGGGTTTGAGCAACAAAAACCACAACCTGAAATACAGCCCATTCCTCCTTCTTGATGAAAGCGACTTGCCTCTACTTCCAAATCATAAAATAAGGCCTCCACGGCTTGAGATTTTTCTAAAAGAGTCATAGCAGGTATCGCCCACAAAAATAGGGGGGAGAAGGGCAATTCACGTACTTTCTGATTGTTTTTTTCCTGCTCATGCACAAGGAATTGCGGGGATGATTTTTAATTTTCTTACCTTTCTTCTTCAGGTATCGTATTCTTGATAGTTAAGATTAAAAAAGTTATGAGCGAGTTAGACGAAAAAAAATCGGAGGATAGGATCCGACAGGCATTTAAAGAAAGAGATTGGAGTGAAATAAAAAGCGCAGATTCTTGGGCCATTTTTAAGGTGATGTCCGAGTTTGTGGAAGGATTTGAAAAACTAGCTAAAATAGGCCCCTGCGTAACCATTTTTGGTTCTGCACGCACCCCAAGAGACCATCACTACTATGGGGTGGCCGAGGAAATTGCCGCCAAACTGGTACGTCATGGCTACGGGGTGATTACCGGAGGAGGTCCAGGAATTATGGAGGCTGGAAATAAGGGGGCCTTCTCTCAAGGAGGAAAATCCGTGGGCCTCAATATCCATTTGCCTTTTGAACAATTCAATAACCTATACATCGACCGAGATAAGCTACTCACCTTCGATTATTTCTTTGTACGCAAGGTGATGTTTATCCGCTATTCCCAGGGATTTGTAGTACTTCCTGGAGGTTTTGGCACTTTGGATGAATTGTTTGAGGCACTTACCCTCATTCAGACCAATAAAATCGGAAGATTTCCTATTGTCTTGGTAGGGAAAAAATACTGGGAAGGATTAATCGATTGGATCAAGACTACTTTGCTTGAGCAGGACCTGCATTACATCAGTCCTTCAGACTTGGATCTCTTTTGCGTAGTAGACGATGCCACCGAGGCGGTAAAGGTGATCGACGAGTTTTACAGCAAGTATTTGCTAAGTCCTAATTTCTAGTTTTAGGAATCCCTAAGAAAAGTTAGAAAGTCTCAGGCCATTAAGACACCCGAAGGAGTAGCTCCCCTTGCCTTTTGACGACTTTCAACTCAAAATAGTGGTTGATAAAGGCCTTGCAGTGATTTTCAGCCCATTCTGCTCGGGTCTCTGTATCGAAAAGCAAGGTCATCCTGAGCATGGTCTTGACGTACGCCTCGTGCTGACCCAAGTGACGAATGTATCCAAGAAAGGCCTCGTGCCAATCTTGTTGAAATTTTTCAAGATGTGTACGTCCATCAAATAAAAGTTCCAGTTGATTGTCCCCATGGCGGTAGCGGTATACCCCACAGAGCTGCCGGTAAATCAGCCGAAGACGGTCCTTTGGGTAATTCCAATTTCCCATGATTTGGGAAAAAGTAGGGTCCATCAAGCGCAAGGGATTGTACAGCTGGGTGTAGGACACCTTCAGTTCTTCTACCATTTGGACAACCAACTCTTCTTCACAGGCCGTTTGCGCCTGACGGAGGAGGTAATTTTTGTCCAATGGGAATAATTTTTGAATCATGCCTGGCCTTTGATTCAGTAAAAATAATCAGTTCTTGGATGTTTTGGAACAAGTAAGGTCCTAGTTAGGCAAAATTTTTACCAACAGAAGCTAGGCTAGGAAGTAGCTTACTCGGCTAGCTATTCCTTACCGGCCGTAGCCAGCATTTCATCAATCAATTGGGTGTAGAATTCTTTCACCTCCATACCCATGGCCCTGACTTGTTGAGAAATTAGGCTAGTTTCGGTTTGCCCAGGCACAGTATTGATTTCTATAAAATAAAAATCCCCTGTGTCCTGCTGCAAGAAATAATCTATGCGTACGGCTCCTTTGCAGTCGAGTACGGCATAGACTTTTTTAGCAATGCGCTCCACACGGGCGACCTCCTCCTCGTTCATACGCCCTGGAGTAATTTCTTCGCATACCCCTGGAACGTATTTGGCTTCGTAGTCAAAAAATTCTTTACTGGACACAATTTCTGTTGCCGGAAGCACGGTCACCTCCTCCCTTCCTTTGAAAATGCCTACAGAAAACTCCCGTCCTGCGACAAATTCTTCTACCAAGACTTGTGTGTCTTCGGCAAAGGCTTTGGACAAGGCCTCGGGCAACTCTTCCCATTGCTTCACCTTACTCATGCCGATGGAACTTCCTCCATTATTGGGCTTGATAAAAAGAGGAAGGGTGAGTTCAGAGCAAATCCTAGAAACGTGGGCGGGATCTTGTTCAAAAAGCTGTAGGGATCGTGCCACGTGCAATTCTGGGATAGACTGTACAATGGCTTTGGTGTAGCCCTTGTTCATGGTAATGGCCGAAGTCAATTGCCCACAGGTGGTGTAGGGAATCTTGAGCATATCGAAATAACCGGCCAACTTGCCGTCTTCCCCTGGGGATCCATGGAGTATATTAAAAACTCCATCGAAAATGATTTTTTTTCCTTCTAGGACAAGGCTAAAGTCATTGAGATTTACGGGGATTTTTTCTCCTGTAGTCGTCTCGTAATACCAGTCTCCTGGAAAAACAAAGATTTTAAACACTTCATAGCGCTCTCGATCTATGGTTTTTTCTACCACTGCTGCACTTTTCAAGGAGATTACATATTCCCCCGTAAAGCCTCCAGTGACTAGGGCGATGTTCTTTTTCATGACAGGAAAAATTTACCTTGCGAAATAGGGCATTTTCCAATTCCCTTCCAAAGATTTCGAATCCCTCCTAGGATTTATATCTTTGGCCTAAAGTATTCGCAGGAAATTTAGAATTAAAATATAAGCATATGAAGAAGATTTGGCAAGCAGGAGTGGTGCTTTGGTGTGCACTTTTCTCATTTATGCTCCCCCTCCAGGCCCAAGAAGCCAAAAAGGTAAGTTTGGAGGATGTATTCAAAAAAGGAACATTTTCCCAAAAGTCTGTTTTTGGCATCAATTGGATGAAAGATGGCCTGTACTACAGCTCTTTCGTCGAGCGAGATGGATACCCTGCCGTTGTCAAAATCAATGTAAGTACTGGTGAAGAAGTAGGGGTATTGCTAGACGGCAGTTACTTAGAAATTGACTTTTCCAGCTACAGTTTCAATGCGGATGAGACCAAGGCCCTGCTGGCCACAGCCGTAGAGCCCATCTACCGCCGTTCTTCCAAAGGGATTTATTACGTGGTAGACCTTGCTACGGGGCAAAAACAACAGCTGATGGGTGGAGAAAAAATCTCTTATGCCACCCTTTCTCCAGACAATACTCGCGTCGCCTTTGTCAAGGACAACAACCTCTATATAACGGAACTAAGTAGTCAAAAAGTAACTCGGCTCACTGCTGACGGAGAGGCCAATAAAATCATCAATGGGGCTGCTGATTGGGTATATGAGGAAGAGTTTTCCATGGCTCAAGCCTTCAAGTGGTCTCCGGATGGGAAAAAAATAGCCTTCATTCGATTTGACGAAAGCGAAGTTCCTGAATTTAACATGCAGACTTGGGGACCACTTTACCCCAAAGACTACAGATTCAAATACCCCAAGGCGGGGGAAAAAAATGCCTTGGTCAGCATTCATGTGGTAGACATTTCGAGTTTGGCGGTACAGAAAATGGATGCAGGAACAGAAACAGACCAGTACCTACCGAGATTGTATTGGACACAAGATTCCAATCAACTTGCCTTTATTCGACTCAATCGCCTACAAAACCAATTGGATCTCCTTCATGCCAATGCCAGCACTGGAGAGAGTAAACTCATCTTATCGGAAATTTCCAAAACCTATGTGGACCTAGACTACAACGATGACCTGCAGTACCTGAGCGATGGCAATTCCTTTGTTCGGACCTCCGAGCAAGACGGCTATAAGCATGTCTATCACCACCGCATGGATGGCAGTTTGATTCGTCAACTTACTTCTGGAACCTGGGAAGTGAGTAGTATGGTAGGCATTGATGAAAAAGCCAAAAAACTCTACTACGTTTCCACCGAGGCATCTCCTTTGGAAAGAAATTTCTATGTCATTCAACTGGATGGAAAGGGGAAAAAATCTCTTACTCCTGCCAAAGGCTCTCATACCATCAACATGAGCCCCGACTTTAGCTATTTTATAGATTATTACACCACCGCGGAAACTCCTGTAAAAGTCACCCTTTACGAAGCCTCTGGAAAAGAGCGTAAAGTATTGGAAGACAACCGAGAGCTTAGGGAAAGAATGAGCAGATTTGCCTTGGGAAAGAAGGAATTTTTTTCCTTTCCTACCCTCGACGGACCCTTGCTGAATGGATATTTGATCAAGCCTGCTGACTTTGACCCCAATAAAAAATATCCGGTGTTGATGTATGTCTATGGGGGCCCAGGCTCTCAAAATGTACTCAATTCTTGGGGAGGATCTAGAGACTTTTGGCACCAACACCTGGCGACAGAAGGCTACCTTGTCGCCAGTATTGACAACCGGGGAACGGGCGCTCGAGGACGTGATTTTAAACACGCAACTTATGCCAACTTGGGCAAGTTGGAGACCATAGACCAGATAGAGGGAGCCAAATACTTGGCCAAGATGCCCTTTGTAGATCCTACTCGAATTGGAATTTGGGGATGGTCCTACGGTGGCTACATGTCTTCCCTTTCCCTGATGATCGGTCATGAGGTGTTTAAAACAGCCATAGCGGTGGCCCCGGTGACTACCTGGAGGTATTACGACACCATCTACACGGAGCGCTACTTGCAGACGCCCCAACTCAATCCTGCAGGCTACGATAACAACAGCCCCATCACCCATGTCAACAAGCTGAAAGGCAATTTCCTATTGATCCATGGCACCGGAGATGACAATGTTCACTTTCAAAATGCGGTGGATCTGGTCAACGCCTTAATTGCAGCCAATAAGCAATTTGAATCTTTCTATTACCCCAACCGGAATCATGGGATTTCTGGCGGAAATACCACCTGGCACCTCTACACGCAGATGACCGACTTCTTGAAGAGAAAACTTTAAATTGTCTTTGAGATTATAGAAATTCTAGACTAAATGTTAAAATATTTACTCCTGAGCAATCTTTATCTGGTCTAAGTAGAATTTCATTCGGGTATGGTTTCTTTCCAAAAAATCAACCCGCTCGATTTGATCCAACTTATGATTGTAAAACACCTCTATAAAATCCTTTCCTAAAAGGTACAGGTTTACCTTGTAGGAATAGTAGCGAATCCCAACTACAAAGCTACCATGCAGGTAGAGCACTTTGACTTTTTCTGTCAACGTTAGCGCACTGAATTCTTCCTTAACCACGATAGAGAAAAATGAGTAGCATGAAGTTAATCAAATCGAAAATAATCCCCTACGTTTTTATAGCTTCTACCCTGAAAACCCTGAGGTAGAAGTAAAGGATGGAGAAGAAGTGGGAATTCTTGAATTTTTGCTTTCAAAGGGTTAAAATTGACCTGGATTATATGGTACTCTTGAAACGCTCGTCTTTTTTTTTCCCTAGCTTATCCGTGTTTTTGCTACTCGCCCTAGTCCTAAGTTCGAGTTGCTCTAGCAAGCGCAAGATCTCCAAATCCTCTCCCGAATTTACTATAATCCAATCGGCCAAGTCCTACTTGGGCACTCCTTACTTATACGGGGGCACCACTCGATCGGGCATAGATTGCTCTGCCTTGGTGCTCCACTCCTTTTCTTCGGTGGGCATGGCTCTTCCCAGGAGATCTGAGGATCAGAGCGAAGTGGGGAAAAAAATAAAGTATTCAAAAATTCGGCCTGGAGACGTTTTATTTTTTGCTACCGGGAAAAAGAAAAAGGAAGTAACCCATGCGGGAATCGTCACCGAGGTAGATAAAAAAGACGTTCGATTTATTCATGCGTCCACTTCCTTGGGGGTCACTCAAGACTACCTGAGTTCAAACTATTGGAATAAGGCTTTTCTTTTTGCAAGAAGATTTTTGAAGTGAAGATCGCTTTTCAGGGATTATTGACCTAAAACGTAACACCTGGCGTGCAATCATTTTAGATTAATTTTCCAAATATCCTTTGGTTCTAGACTTTTCTGATTAATTTTGCGCTCGAATAAAAAATCGAGTCTCCTTTTACATTTTAACAGGTCAAATGGCAAATATTGGAAAGATAACTCAGGTAATTGGTCCAGTGGTGGACGTCTCCTTTCAAGGAGGTAAGTTGCCCAACATTTTGGACGCTTTGGAAATTACTAAAGACAATGGACAGAAGGTAGTGCTGGAAGTTCAGCAACATCTCGGTGAGGACCGCGTGAGAACCATTGCGATGGATTCCTCCGAAGGGATGGTTCGAGGCATGGAGGTTAAAGACATGGGGCAGCCCATCTCCGTACCTACTGGCGAAAGCATCAAAGGTCGTCTTTTCAATGTAGTGGGCGAGGCTATCGATGGTCTTCCACAAGTGCCTGCAGGAAAGAGACTTCCTATCCACAGACCTTCTCCAAAATTTGAAGACCTTTCTACTTCTACCGAGGTATTATTTACTGGAATCAAAGTAATTGACTTGATTGAGCCCTATGCCAAAGGAGGAAAAATTGGACTCTTTGGAGGTGCTGGAGTAGGAAAAACCGTTTTGATCCAAGAACTGATCAACAACATCGCCAAGGCTTACTCAGGACTTTCTGTTTTTGCAGGGGTGGGAGAGCGTACGCGTGAAGGAAATGATCTCTTGAGAGAAATGATTGAATCAGGCATCGTAACTTATGGCGATGACTTTATCCATAGCCTTGAAAAAGAAGGGGGCTGGGATTTGTCTAAAGTAGATCTAAAAACCCTTGAAGATTCTAAAGCAACCTTCGTATTTGGTCAGATGAATGAACCTCCTGGAGCTCGTGCACGGGTAGCCCTTACTGGACTTACCCTTGCAGAATACTACAGAGATGGGGATGGATCTGGTCAGGGTAAAGACATTCTTTTCTTCATCGACAATATCTTTAGATTTACACAGGCAGGTTCTGAAGTGTCCGCACTTCTTGGACGTATGCCTTCTGCGGTAGGTTACCAGCCAACTTTGGCAACAGAAATGGGGGCCATGCAGGAACGAATCACTTCCACCAAAAATGGTTCTATCACCTCCGTTCAGGCGGTATATGTACCTGCGGATGACTTGACCGACCCTGCGCCTGCTACTACTTTTGCGCACTTGGATGCCACCACAGTATTGTCTCGTAAGATTGCCGAATTGGGTATTTATCCTGCGGTAGATCCATTGGATTCTACGTCTAGAATTCTTTCCCCAGAAATTTTAGGTGACGATCACTACAACTGTGCTCAAAGGGTAAAAGAGACCCTTCAACGCTACAAAGAACTCCAAGATATCATTGCTATTTTGGGAATGGAAGAACTTTCTGAAGAAGACAAGCAGGTAGTACACCGCGCTCGTCGGGTGCAGCGTTTCTTGTCCCAACCGTTCCACGTAGCAGAACAATTTACTGGTTTGAAGGGTGTATTGGTAGACATCAAAGACACCATCAAAGGATTCAATATGATTATGGATGGGGCTCTAGACCACTTGCCTGAGGCAGCATTTAACCTGGTAGGTAGCATAGAAGATGCTATTGCTAAGGGAGAAAAGATGCTTGCTGAGGTGAAATAATCTTGGGGCCTTGCTATTGAATAGAGATAATCATGCGCTTAGAAATCGTTACGCCAGATAAAAAGGTATTCCAAGGAGAAGTTAGTGAAGCTACCTTTCCAGGAGCCTTAGGAGCATTTCAAGTGCTTCAAAACCACGCCCCTATCGTGTCTGCTTTGTCCAAAGGAACCATCTCCTTCACTACAGCAGAAGGAAAACAGGCTATAGAAGTAGTGGGTGGTGTAGTGGAGGTAAAACAAAACGACATAATCGTCCTCGCAGAAAAAGTAGTAGATTAATCTACAACTCAAGTCACTTAAGGTCCAATGCTAGCATTGGACCTTTTTTTGTGCCTGCCTTACTTTTTAGGTTTTCATTGCATATTAAAAGATAAGGTGTACATTTGCGACACGAAAGGGGGTGTACAACTATGATCATTGTAAACATTAAGGAAAACGAATCCATTGACAAGGCGCTAAAGCGTTTTAAAAAGAAATTTGATAAAACAGGTGCGGTTCGTGAATTGAGAGCCAGACAGGCATTCACCAAACCTTCCGTAAAAAGAAGAGACGAGATCATTAGAGCTGCGTATAGACAGAAACTTCAAAACGAAATGATGAAGTAACGTCAACTTGCAAGATTCGAAAAGCACAGGCCTAAGCGCTTGTGCTTTTTTTGTGTCTAGATTTTTTTAATTCCAACAACTTTTCACGGGAGCTTTCGCGTTAAAATCAGGAGAGAAAGAT
>VGMU01000047.1 GCA_016866385.1 Bacteroidota bacterium | reverse complement strand
TCCGAAGCCAGCCTGTAATCGAGATCCGCTCTTTCAGGGTAGGCATGACTTCATGTGGAATCTCTTCACTCAAAAATACGACCAGTCGTCCACCTAAAGGCAGCACATCTTCTACCCTTTCGCTACCGTCTTCTTGAGGGAAATACATGCGCAACTGCCCCCCATCCGCTTCGGTCCAAGAATCGTTGAGGTACAAAATCACGGTAACGATGCGATACGGCACGGCATGAAACTGGTCCAAGTGTCGCTTGTAAAACGATCCGATCGGGTAGCGCGCAAAATGCCCTTCAAAAGACTTTAAACCCAAAAAACAGCGCCGGTTGAGTACCTGCTTCAGTTCCTCTACTTTCTCCCAAAAAATAGCCTGCAGAGGGCTTAAGGCAGTGGGGTCCATCCACAGTACCTCATCGCTACGGATTTCCGTTCGCACTTGCTTTTGATCCCCTTTTCCTACCGCTGCTTTTTTAAATTGACCTTGATTCAATAAATCGGTTTGCTCCTTCAACAGCGCCTTTCGAAAGGTTTCATCCACAAAATTATCCACGACAACATAGGAGTTGCTGTAAATCTCTTGGCTGATGTGGGCGAGAAGTTCTTCCATGGGAATAGGGATGGGAAGGCAAAATAACCAGTTTAATCCCTAAAAAACCATACTTTTGTGAAAAGCAATTTCGATGGGTTTATCTCCTGCTATCACTGGACTTGTACTGGAATACGATTCTGGCATATTGCCTCCCCCCTACAGCCATGTATTTCGACTTGCCTTGGATTGGTTCAAAGGAGATTTGGAGACCCAACTTGACCTACACTACACCGATAGAGAGGGACTCAGCGAAGAGGAACTTTTAGACGAAGGATTTAGCCTTCAGGACGACTATAGATTTGCTGGGAACATAAATTCTAATTGGATTCAAGCCCTTCAAAGTCTCCTTGGAGAGACGCATTGGAGCAATAAGCCATTAGAAGAGGGAGGTATTGTAGTTTCTTTTCTTCCAAAACAAAGAAAAGAGGATATGAAAATCCCTACCAACCAAGAAGAATGGTTGCTTTTGGCACAGGAAATTATCCAAGCCATATATGAGACCAGCAAAAAGGAAGCTCCACTTTCCATTCGTTATCAAAAAGTGGAAGCATCCCAAACAAGAGCCTGTGTACTCACTTTGTATTTTGCCACCCGTACTGTAATTGTCTCTATTGAGGGACAAGATAAATCCATAGCCTGGAAAGAAGCCACTAGACTGATGAAATTGGTCTTTACTCCAGACTACGATTACAGTAAGGCAAGTCCTTCCCCTGGGAAGAACCCTGGAGCCTACTTGGATTGTGGAGACGGGTATTGGTTTTCCTTAGGCAAAGGAGTTACCAACAGCCATCCTTCCTTTGATGCGGTTCAAAAAATAAAAAGCACCTTTGATCGCTTCTTCTAGGATAAACAGAGCGGGTACACTTTGCCTATTTTTTAACAAAATTCCAGGTAATTCAACTGCTAATCCGTTTTAGGTCGGCGTGAATATCCCGAATCATTTCTCCTAAATCATCCAAAGTAAGTGGCTTTTTCTTATCCCCAGGATTTGGAAAATCCGTGCTGATAAAAGCCTTGGCCTCCCAAACTTCCATCACCTCTTCACCCCGTACCTCAAAAGGCTTATAGGTTTCGTTGTCAGATACCAAATACAACTTGCCATTTTCCGCCAGGTAATTGAAGACGCGCTTGTAGACCACACCCTCGGATTGGGTCACCAACACATAGGTTTTCCCACTTTTTATCTGTTGCAATTGGTCCACGTAAGAGCCAATGACGATAGTGCCTGAAATCAAGGGAAGCATGGAATCACCTGCCAATTCAAAAGCCCGGTAAGTGGCTTGCCGGGAAAGCGTAGGGAGATGAAATTGAGGCAAGGATTCCATAAACTGGGGATCCGAAAACCCATTTAAGTAGCCAGCAGAAGCTTTCTGGCCTACTAGGGTAATGTTTTCCTTGTCCTCATTGTCGGTGGCAATGGTCAATACCTGTAGCTTCCTGGGTTGCAAGGCCAATCTGCCCTTACTTTCCATATCGTGAGTCAACAGCTCTTCCATACCAACCTCCAAAAATTCACAGAGCGTAAGTAAGGTGGATAATTTAGGTTCCGATCTTCCGTCTTCGTAGGCAGAAATCATGGTTCGTTGCACGTCCAGCTGATCCGCTAGTTCCGTCTGGGTAATGTTGCGTATTTTTCGCAAAAAGCGAAGGTTAGCAGCTAAGTAACTCATGCGGAAAAAAGGTAAAAATGGTGATCGTCTTGATTCGGTGCAATGGATAGGAAGGGATTGGCATGAAGAAAGGCCTCCCTTCTTCGGGCCATGCGTACTTTAATCTCTTCAAGAATATCCCCGACCGGCTTGGTCTCATGCAAAAGCAAATACCCGTATTGTGGATTTTCTTCGTCTTCAATAAAAAATTTGACCTGGCAATTGCCTGAATTCAGGGCCTTGGTCGTGATGCGAATGCTTTCTGTTTGTTCCATAACTTATCTCATTGATGATGCTAAATTAAAAATGTTATTTTTATAAACATCATACTGTGCATAAAATAAACAAAATAAATTGACAATTAGTGTCAATGGTTCTACTCAATAATAAAAAATGAGATAAAATGAGGTTTTCTATTCGCTATTGTTTGAACTTTGTGCTATAAATCATCGCTTGACCTCATGTCCTGGAAAAAAGAACTTAGTAGTTGGGGAATACTCTTGGGCCTTCTAGCCTTCTTGTATTTTTCTGGTCTATTGCCTATCATTCAAGGAGCCTTGCAATCCGTATTGCTCTCCACAGGCCTAATGAAGCCCAGCATGGAGGTGCCCGACCTGACCGAGCAAAAATTTGACTACCGCGGTCAGTTTACAGATTTTAAAGGGAATACTATCGATCTCCAAGACTATCGGGGCAAAACCGTATTTATCAACCTATGGGCTTCCTGGTGTGGGCCTTGCCGCGCAGAGATGCCCCACATTTCCGACCTCTACGATGCGGTTAAGGATACCCCAGACCTCGAATTTTTGATGATTGGACTGGACGAAAACAAGCTGAAAAGTGAGGAGTTTATGGAGGGAAAAAGTTGGACCTTTCCTGTGGTGCATGCCAGTTATGGGCTAAACGAAAGTTTGCAAAGCGAATCTATCCCCACCACCCTAGTGGTCAACAAGGAAGGTAAAATCGTCTTTTACCAGCAAGGGATGAGCAATTTCAATACGGAGGAGTTCAAGGCTTTTTTACGGGGGCAATAAATCCCTATACCAATCAGGTATTTACCTTCCACTGGGTAGCCGTAGAATCCAGGATTTCTTTGCCCCAGATGGGCAGTTCGGCTTTGATTCGCTCCACCAATTCGTCGCAGGCCTGCATGGCTGCTTTCCGGTGTTTGGAGGAGGTAAAGACAAAGAGGCAGATTTCACCCACTTTAATTTCCCCAAGACTGTGGTAGATGTGCATGCAAGTCAATGGGTATTTCGCGAAGATCTCTTCCCGGATTTCAAAGGCCTTTTCTAGGGCCATTTCTTCGTAGCAGCTGTAGGCGATGGCGATCACTTTGCCTTCTGGCTTTTCATCTGCACGGATTTGACCCAAAAAAATGGAATGCCCTCCAATGTCTGTTTTGGTCGCATGATTGGCAATGGACTGAGCGATCTTCTCCGAAGAGATGGGGCCTTGCACAAAGATATTCTTGGGGCTGCGTACCTTTTCCATGGCTCAATTACGATTTTAGGGCGTTGATGCCTCCACGTATGGAGAAAATCTTCTTGTCGGGGTAGGTTTGCTGCAGGAGCTGCGCTGCCTTTTGACTTCGTGCCCCGCTTTGGCAGAAAAACAAAATCTCCTCTGCCTCCTCAAATCGTCCCAATTCCTTGGAAAGCGTGGAAAAAGGCACCTTCACCAATCCCGTGCATTCCAATGGGGGCTCCTCCCCTGGTTCGCGCACATCCACAAAGGCCACCTCCTGCCCCATCAATTTCATCGCCTCATTCCAAGTCAGCTGCTGCACTCCTTCAACCCCTAAAGCGTAATCCCGTTGGTGGAACTCATTCCAAGAAGTGGGAATAGCGGATTGGGTCGTCGGATTGGGCAGGATTTCCAGTTCCTGAAACTGGGTATTCAGGCTATTAAAAAGAAGTAATTTATTGTTCAGTGGCTTACCTAGTCCAGACAACACCTTGATGGCTTCCAAGGCCATTAGGTTTCCAATAATCCCAGGCAACACCCCAAGCACACCCGTTTCCGCACAGTTGGGAATTTCCTGAGGAGCGGGAGGATTCGGAAATACATCCCGGTAATTGCAGGGATGACTACCTACATTAAATACCGAAACTTGCCCTTCGTACTGGTAAATGGACCCATAGACGAGTGGCTTTTTGAGAAGCACACAGGCATCGTTGACCAGGTAGCGGGTGGGGAAATTATCCGAGCCATCGATGACTAGGTCGTAGTGAAATATATGGGCTTGGGCATTGTCTACCGTAATGAATTCTGGGATTGCCGTCCACTGCATGTCGCTGTACTTTTCTTGAAAGTAGCGAACTGCCGTTTCGGCTTTATTTTTCCCCAGGTCCTTTTCTCCGTAGAGTACTTGGCGATTGAGATTAGATGGAGAGATCACATCCCCATCGACCACGGCGATTCTTCCTACTCCAGCAGCGGCCAGGTACAGCAAAACCGGGCAACCCAGCCCACCTGCACCGATGACGAGCACGGAAGCCTGCTTCAATTTGGCTTGTCCTTCGGGTCCAAAACCGGGCAAGATCACTTGTCTTTCAAATCTATTCATGTTCATCCTCCGGAAAAAGGGGGTAAAAGGGCGATTTCTTGTCCTGTAGAAATAGCTGTTTCTGCTTGTATGAGTTTACGGTCCACCGCCATGCGAAAAGTAAGGGATTGAAGTTCAGGAAACTGTTGCAGCAACTGCCTTTTAAGCGCCTCCGAAGAACCGGGGTTCTCGATTTCAAGGGAATCTGTGCCAATTTTTTCAGCGAGCATTCCAAAGGCTTTGAGACGAATTCGATCCGACATGGGGTTTAAATTTTTTTTAAAGATAGAAAACTAATACCAAGTACAATGTACAAAATACCAAGTAGGATTTTTTGAGATGTACCAAGAGCCTTTACGAGCCAATTTGCGGTATGCTGGAAGAATTCAAATCGTAATTGAATTCCTACTTTGTACTTGGTACCTGGTACATTGTACAGTACCAATTGGATATTTCTACATGGCTCTATCTATCCCCTACCCAAAAATCAGTTTGATCGCCGCAAAAGCCAAGACAAAAGCCAAAAGGTAGGTCAGGAATTTGGGGCTCCATTTTTTGGCCCCGAAATAGGCGCCAAGCGCTCCTCCAGCCACAGTAAGCGGAAGTAGCATCCAGAGTTGGGGACTCAACTCTACTTGAAATACCGAAGCACCTAGAAATCCAGCAATGGAATTCACAAAAATAAAGAGCGCACTCACAGCGGCTGTTTCCTTCACACTGGTCCATCCCAAAAGCAGAAGGATCGGCGAAAGAATGATCCCTCCTCCAATGCCAATCATGCCAGAAAGCAAACCGATACTTCCTCCGAGGATAGCTACCATCCAGGGCTGCTGGGTGAATTTGGGTTGAGCGGATACGGGGAAAAGCCCTGCAAATCGCAGCACCGGAAAAAGTAGCAATACCCCAAGCACCTGCTTGTAGATCGTGGCATCCAATAAAATCCGTCCCCCAAGGTAGGCTGCAGGAACGGAGAAAATCACCAAAGTAAGGAAAAGTCGCATGGGGAAGAGGGCCGCCTTCCGGTAATTCAAAAATGAAATTAGGGAAACAAATACGTTTAAGATCAAAGCAGAGGGTCGGATCTCCTGTGGAGCAAAACCCATCAACGCCAAAATCATCAAGTAACTACTGGCTCCTCCGTGCCCTACGGCGGCATACATGAAGGCCGCAAAGGGCATCAAGAGGTACAAGAGGTAGTCCCAATATGCCATGTTACCAGGGATAAAAAGACACCAGCGTTCCTTCCTTCAGGGCTTGCTGATCCTCCCCAATCTCGACCAGGCCATCTGCCGATCCAAAGGAAAGGAGGTTGAAGGATTCTTGCCCAGACAAAACCTCTACCTGTCCCGCTACCAAACGGGCCTTAAGAAATAAAGTCAGCTTCACCTGCTTTTCCCAGTGGGTGGCCAAGGGATATTTCGTCGCCTGCTCCCAAGCGGCTGAATTCCCCATCCAATGTCCCAGACTCGGCTTCACGTATTGCATGAAGCAGGTCAGCACCGAAGCAGGGTTTCCGGGAAGGGCAAATATTAACTTACCACCTTTCACTCCCGCCAAAAGTGGCTTTCCAGGTTTCTGCTTGACCTTGTAAAACAAGGTTTCTACCCCGTTTCCAGAAAGTCCCTCCTTCACAAAGTCGAAATCGCCCACCGAGATCCCACCAGTAAGCAATAGCACCTCGGAGGAGGCTAGCGCTTCTCCAATCACCCGAATCACCTCATGGGGATCATCCTTCGCTTGAAACACCTTTACGTCAGCTATTCCCAATTGACTCAGGTAACCCAAAAGAGCGGGTCCATTCGCATTGTAGATCTGTCCGGGCTGCAGGGCCTGCCCTAGCTCTACCACCTCATCTCCGGTGAGGATGATGCTCACTTGAGGGGCTGCAAAAACGGATACCTGCTCTACTCCCAGTGAAGCCAAGAGCCCAATGGTCCCTGGGGAAATGCGGTTGCCTTTTGGCAAAATCAATTGTCCTTGCTCACACTGAGATCCTGCACGGCGAAGGTTCATCCCCTGGGTCAACTTGTCAAGATCAAAAAATAGTCGGTCTCCTTCCACACGCACTCCTTCCTGCTGCACGATGGTATCCGCACCTTTGGGCACAGGCGCTCCGGTGAATATCCGAACGGCAGTTCCCGGTTGAAGCGCAAAATCCGGGAAAGTCCCTGCCTGCACCACTTGAGCCAATTGGCGGCTATCTCCCCCATCAGCCCAAGCAAAGGCGTAGCCATCCATTCCCGAATTGTCAAAGGAGGGCACCGCCATGGGGGCATGGATGGGACCGGCTGTCCAATACCCTAGCGCTTTTTGTAAGGGCAAAAGCACTTTTTGGCCCGATAAGGAAAGGACCTTGAGAATTTCTTTGGCTTCTTGAACGCTTACAAATTCTTTCATTATCCTCCTATGCTGATCATGCTCCGGTTTTCGATGGCTTTTGGATTGGCTTGCTTGTAGTCTGCTCCAAATTGACCTCCCAAAGCGGCGTGCTTTCTGGATAGGGACAGTCGAATGATCGATTCAATCGCTTCTCCCTTTCTAAGGGCTCCAAGGAGGTCCAGTTCTTCCTTGCCAAAAAGGCAATTTTTGATTTTTCCATCCGCGGTGAGCCGCAGGCGATTGCAACTTCCACAAAAGTGCTCGCTCATGGTCGTGATGAAGGCAAAGGTGCCTGCAAAACCCGGAACCTGGTATTTTTTGGCGGTATCGTGCTGCTGATCCTCCAATTTGATGACTTTAAATCGAGGCCGAACCAAATTCAAAAGTTCGGCGGCAGTGACGACCTGCTTACTTTGCCAGTGATTTCCAGTGAATGGCATAAATTCGATGAAACGCACATGAATCGGCCAGTTTTCTGTGAGCTGCACAAAGTCCCCCACTTCTTCTTCGATCATGCCTTGAAGGGCCACGGCATTGAGTTTGACACGAAAGCCCGTTTGAATCAGGAGTTGGATGTTGTCCCAAACTTGCTGAAACTGATCCCGACGAGTTAGTTTGAAAAACTTCTCCGGCTGCAAGGTGTCCAAGCTGACGTTGATGGAGCGTACTCCAGCTTTTTTGAGCGCTTCCAAGTGTTTGTGAATGAGCACCCCATTCGTAGTGAGGGTGAGTTCCACGGGTAACGCAGAAACCTGTTCTAGAATCTCCGGAAACTCTTTTCGAACCAGCGGCTCTCCTCCTGTCAAACGTATTTTTTTTACACCCAATCCCACGAAAACTTGAGCTAGTTTAACGATTTCCTGGGCGCTCATCAGTTTGGACTGCGGCATCCACTCCATTTCCTCCACAGGCATGCAGTAGCTGCAACGGAAATTGCAGTGATCCGTCAGCGAAATGCGAAGGTAATCGTGTACACGTCCGAAGGAATCTTGAAGCATGATACGATGTTAGGAAAAATTAGGGATTAATGTTAGTAGTACAAGGTACGAAGTACGAGATTAATAGTATGTTAATATCGAATGCTGAACGCCGATTGAAGAATGAAGAAGTGGGGATAAAGTACCAAGTACGAGGGACGAAATACGGGGATAAAGAAATGTTGAGGGACTATTTCACCGAGCTTGCTCGGTTTATTTCCATTTTGTATCGATAGTATTTCATTTCAGACCAACTCGCTTTCCTGGCAAGCAAATTTACTTTTTTTGGTAGGGGGTGGAGAAAATATACAATAAGCCTACATTCCAGATGAAATCATCTCCAGGGATGCTGGACTTGATTTTTTGGTTAAATAGGCCTTGAAAACCGATGGGAAAGCCCGGTTTACTCACCGTAAAGTTGGAGGTAAAATAGGTGCCTGAATTCGCATCTACATCCAGAAAAAAGAGTTGGGGATTAACGCGCATATTAAACCCTCCACCTACTGGAACTCCTGAAATGACCGTATTAAGCGCTAAAAATCGAGAATCCCTCGGGGGGACAGGATTGAATCCGTGGCCTTGCAGGTAATACAATCCCATACTCAGCTTTTTTGATAGTTTGTACATGGGAGCGATTTCCATGGCCAAAAAACGCTGGCTCACCATCATTTTTTCTTCCCTGCCATTCACTTTGACCAGCCGTTCTTGAAAGATAAAAGCCGGGTGTCCTCCCAAGGTCAGCGTAAATCGCTTGTCTTTGATGGCCTTGTAACGCCCCCAAAATACGAAGGACCAAGGCTTGCCATCCATCCCAAATCGAAGCATGGGATCAAAGGAGAAGCGCTCACCGGACAAGCTTAAATCAAACAAAACCGCTGGTCTACCCAAGGTGAAGGAGGGAATGATGGATACCCCATTGTTGGTGGCGGTGATCACTCCACCAAACTGACCCGTAGGAGTTGCTGGGGTTGATTCCTGGGCGGAAAGGGATTGAAACCATCCCAAACTTGAAAAAACCAACAACGAAAAAATGGCTATGCGCAGATGCTTCGTCTCCAGTTTGGAAAGAAGTGAATGTAAAAAGGGTACAGAAGGCATGAGTTAATTCTATTTTAGCCTACAAAAGTGAAAAAAGTATTTAAGAAAGCGCATCCATTTATCAAATGAAAAGTTATAATTTTCATACAAGCCATAGAAAAAGCCCAAGAAATTCTTGGGCTGGGGTAGCGTTGGTTTGGTATTCAAAAAGGGTGTTATTTTTTTCCTTTGCCAAGACTCACCTTGATGGCAGCACCTATAACTCCTGGATTTTTGCCTGTTCCAGAAATATCCTGCAAGGGATAGGAATAAAAAGGCATGAGTAAATAGCTGCTTTTTTCAGTTTTTCTTACCTGGATATTGATTCCCATATTAGCCAAGGCAAAAGGCAAAAATCGAGTAGCTTGGCCCGAAAGAGGTGTTGTTTGAGCGACTTGAACCGTTTTCAAAACAGGTTGAGTATTGCCAGAAGGGGTAGCCGAAGCAGCTGCAACCACGTCTTGATCGTACATCACCTCGACTTGGGCAGTTTGATTGAGCGTGAGCAAATTGGAAAATCCTGCTTGTACAGTGATGGACTCAGATCGCGTGAGGGGATAGCGAACGTAGACGGGGACATCCACCTGCACCTGTTGCACCTTTGTGTTTTCTTGAATGGGAGAATTAACCCCTGCCAAGGTATAACTGGCTAGTCCTTCGGTGGCTTGGTTGAGGTAGTTTACCCCTAGCCCAGAACCCAGACGTAGGTGTGTTCCCAAGGCCATATCTACCTGTAGGCCTAAACCCATGCGAGATCCCTCGGTCACTTGATTGGCTTGCGTAGTACTTCCAAATCCTGGGCTAAATCCCAAGGCGTAGGAAATAGGTTTTTTCGTAGAGGAAAGTTCTTCTATAGGATTCTCCTTCAAGGAAATCACTTCCTGCACCGGTTCAATCCTAGGTTGCTCTATTGCAGCAGCCTGTGCATCTAAAGTTGGATTGCCTGTAGGATTTTCTTCTTTAGGACTAAAAGTAGCCATCAAAGGAAGGATAGCTTGCTCTTCGGTTGGGAGGGTAGATTCCTTGGATTTTTCATCTTTAGCAGCAAGCCAAGCATTCCCCACCGTTCCCTGGGAGGACTGCAACGATTCCCTTTGACTTACTTTTGGCTTGTTATAGTCACCTCTTTGATTATTTATAGCAGAGTCCTCAGAAGTCGGTTTAGTTGTATTTTTTTGAACGGTAGGCTGTGCATCTTCAGGCTTAGGAGAAGACGACCCAAGAAGATGGGGAGTGTTCGTACTTCCCTTTTCCCCTATCCATAAACTGCCTAGGGTCAACACCAGGGCTACCCCAGCAGCCATCCCTCCAATCCAAAGAATGGTTCGGGACCTTCTTTTTCGAATTCGCTTTTCTTCAAAAGCTTCCCATGCCCCTGGGGCATAAGGTGGAGGAGAATCCTCCTGATGTTTTCGCAGCCGCGATCCAAAACGCGAGCTCCAATTATCTTCCTGCATATACGGTAGATTGAAGATGTATCAAGTGTCTTAATTTTTGTTTGGCTCTGGTTAAATAAACCCGAGAAGAACTTTCCGTGATCTGAAGTCGCTCTGCCACTTCTTTGTGGCTATAGCCTTCTACCTCAAAAAGAGTAAATACCAAATGCAAATCCTGGGGGAGCTGGAGAAGCAAGGCAAGCAACTCTTCATAATTCATTTGGTCCACTACTTGCTCGGGCACCGAAACGGGAGTATCCTCATCTGCTTCCACATGATAGATAAACTTTCGGTTTTTCCGGTAGTAATCTATGGCCGTATTTACTGCTATTCTCCTTAGCCAAGGCTTTAAGGAAAGTTCCTTTTCCAATTTTCCCACTGCGTCAAAAAACTTTAAAAAGGTATCTTGGGTGATCTCTTGGGCTAAATCTTCACTCTTGGCATAGGTTCTCCCAATACCCATGACAAAGCCATAGTATTTTTTAAAAAAATACTCCTCGTGCATCCTTGATCGACGTTTGCACCCATCGATAAGTTCTTGGTCTGTTAGATTCAAAGCCTATGGGTAGGGTTCACCGGTGACTACCTATAACCTAGTTGTTGTCCTTTGACAGAAAGTAAACGGATTTAAAGGAATAAACGCTACACAGCACTAAAAAAAAATCAAAACTTAAGATGGATCCACATCTACAATCCAGCGAACAGCCCTAAAGACAGGATTGGCTTGGAGTTCTTCGATGATTGAGACCAAGGCCTGCTTAAATTTCCCCTGGGCATCGCCTTGTTTGTCAAGTTTGATTAATGATTCCAACTGAAATTGGTTTTTAATTCGGGAAATACTGGCCTTTTCTGGACCTAATACAATCTTTTTTATGGTCAGGGATGCTAAATTTTTATGTAGGGCATGAGCTGCTTTTTCTGCAGTAGCAAAATCAGTATGGCGAGTAGTTATTTTTATCAATTTGACGAAAGGGGGATAAAAATATGCCTTGCGATCCTGTATCTCCGCTTGGTAAAAGGCTTCATAATTTCCCTCCATCACTTGGTGAAACAAGGCTTGCTCGGGATTTCGCGTTTGGATGATGACATTACCCAAGCATTCCCTCCTACCCGCACGACCTGCCACCTGAGTCAACTGTTGGTAGGCACGTTCACCCGCTCTAAAATCTGGAAAATTCAAGATTCTATCTCCATCCCAAATCCCAACTACCGTCACCCTTCCAAAATCCAGCCCTTTAGTAATCATTTGCGTTCCCACCAAAATATCGATTTGACCAGCAGCAAAATCATCTAGAATACGCTGGTATCCGTACTTGCTGCGGGTAGTATCCAAATCCATTCTTCCCAACCTAGCTTCTGGAAATAGCAGTTGTAAGGATTCTTCGATCCGCTCTGTACCCATGCCCTGCGTTTGAAGTTGAGTGCTTCCACAAGCTGCGCAGGAAGGTGGATTTTTTTCTTTATACCCACAGTAATGGCAACGCAGTTCGGAAGCATAATGGTGGTAGGTCAAGGTAATGTCACATTGGATGCAGTTGGCGGTCCAGCCACAATCTTCGCATTGGATGTAGGGAGCATATCCTCTACGGTTTTGAAAAATAAGTACCTGCTGCTGCTGAGACAAGGCATGTTGAATTTGCTCCCTGAGCAGCCGGGTAGTATCCAATTTGAGTAAGTTTTTTTTCCTGTCCAAAGCCATGTTGGCCAATTGAACCCGAGGAAGAGAGGCATTTCCAAAGCGACGATTCAGCTGGATCAGGGCGTACTTTCCTTGTTTGGCATGGGTATAAGATTCAAACGAAGGGGTGGCAGATCCAAGCAAGGTGGGCGCTTGGTGGATATAGGCCAGCATGATCGCGGCATCTCGAGCATGGTAGCGGGGCGCAGGATCAAATTGTTTATAACTGGATTCATGTTCCTCATCTACGATCACCAAGCCCAAACTATCGAAGGGAAGAAATACAGAAGACCGAACCCCAACCACAAAAGAAAACCTCCCACTCAAGACCCCATTCCAGACTTCCACTCGCTCGTTATCTGCGTATTTGGAATGATACACTCCCATCTTGGATCCAAAAACCTTCTTTAACCTGCTAACCATCTGTGTGGTCAGCGCAATCTCGGGGAGTAGCAGGAGTACTTGCGAACCACTATCTAGAACCTCCTGAATTAATTTGATGTAAATTTCAGTCTTTCCAGAACCTGTCACGCCATGGAGTAATGCAGTTTGCTTGTCTTCAAATGCCTTTTTGATTTGAAGAAACGCGCTGTTTTGCTCCTCCGAAAGGCTTGGCATTTCTTCTGCGCCTTGTTCTTCGGAAATTCGATCTACCACTCTAGTAAATACTTCAAAGATCCCATTTTTTACCAAGGTCTTCAGGGAACTTTCCGAATCCCCTTCTTCCTGAAGTAGGCTTTTGCGAATGCCCTGTGCATTCTGCTCGGGATGTTGATGTACGGGAAGGTGTCTCAAAAATTTTAGCAATAAAGCCTCTTGCTTGGGCTTATCTAGCAAGCCTTGGAATACGTGCTCAAGGCTGCCCTGTCCTTGCAGCCACTCCTCTCGAAGTCGTATCCTAGTTTCTAATTTGGGAGAATATTTCTCTTGGATTTTCTCAAAAAGTAGGATGGCTTCTTTGGCCACCAGACTTTTCAGGATAGGATGTATGGCTTTTATACCCAGTACTTCCTCACAATCAGCATAGGTAAGTTCCTCCTTTTTAACCAAAGCATCTAAAATTTTCTCTTCACGCACATCCAAGGGATAGGCACATTCTTCCCTATCAAATTCAGGATGCAATTGAAGTTTACTTTCTGAGGAAAGCCGCAAACCTGAAGGTAGTGCAGCCCCCATCACCTCCCCAATATGGCATACATAATACGAAGCCATCCATACCCAAAATCGGATTTGAAGGGGATTGACACTTGGATTCGCATCAAGCAGGTCAAGGATAGGTTTAGCCTCATACACCTGGGGAGGAGTGCTATGGGCTTTGCCTACGATGCCTGTAAGTATTTTTTTCTTACCAAACTGCACCAATACCCTAGCCCCAATTTGAATTCGATCCTGAAGGGCCAATGGAACCTTGTAGGTAAACATCCTTGGAATGGGCACAGGAAGAATGACATCCACAAACAGGTGGGTGGTAGCAGGAACTGCAGAAGTAAAATCTGGAAATAAGGTATCCACCGAATTAGCGCAACTTAGGTAGCAAGGCCAGCGCATCCTCCACCTCGGACACTGGCTGCCGACAGCTTCGATGCACACATACATAAATTAAGGCATTTCCTGCTGCATCCCCTACTTTTCCTTGCAATAATGGGACGCTTTCTGTCGGAGATTCTGACCAGGCTAGGACCGTATTGGGAAGGTAATTTGCCAACAAAGCCAGTGCTTTCTTCTTCGCCCCCTTACCCACCATGGCAATCTCTGCGGTCGGCACGAGGCTCTCCAAGTAGAAATTGGCCCAATTGCATAAAAATCCAGGCTCTTTCAAAATCAAGTCCTTCATCCCGCCCAGCATACGAGCGGCGATTTTTCCATAGTTCTCTTCGTAAGTCAGGAGCGAAAGTTGATGAAAACTGCGTGCAAGGATGGAATTGGAAGCAGGGATGACGTTGTCAAAGAGTTCCTTTTTGTTGGCAATCAATTTTTCTGCACCCGGATCACTGAAATAAAAGTAGCCATCTTCGGGATCGTAAAAACGTGCCAAAACCACCTCGGCTAGCGTTTGGGCAAAGACCAGGTGTCGAGACAATCCGCTTGCAGCATAGGCAATTAAAGAGGCCTTTATCAGGGCTGAATAGTCCTCCAGGAAGGCGGGGGTGTAGGCCTGTCCATTTTTATAACTGCGGTACAAAGTACCTTCTCGAAAGAGCTGGACTTGAACAAAGTCTAAGTTTCGAAGGGCCATGTCCAAAAATTCTTGCTCTCCAGTAGCCAGGTAGCCTTGAATCAAGCCCGCGTCAATCAATCCATTCCAACCGGCCAGCACCTTATCGTCCTTGCCTGGGTAGATGCGAAGGTTGCGGGTCCTGAGCAACTTCGCTTTTTGGGCGGCCAGATTTTCCAAAAAAGTAGGTAGCGGAATCTGCTGTCGCTTCGCCACCGTTTGGTAGGACTCCACCTGAAAGAGAATATTCACTCCCTCCTCCCAGTTGCCTGCAGGCTTTAAAGAATACAGTTCAGCGAACCAACCCAAATTCGGGCCCAGAAGGGCTTCCAATTCGGCATAGGTCCAAGTGTAGAACTTCCCTTCCACCCCTTCGCTATCCGCATCTTGGGCGGCATAAAATCCGCCCTCCCCTTGGAGCATCTCTGCTACCAGCCAATCCTTGGTTTCCCGTACTTTTTCCAAGTAAATAGGATCCTTGCTCACTTGGTAGGCTTTGGCATAAAGTTCCAGCAACTGCCCATTGTCGTATCCCATCTTTTCAAAATGAGGAGCAAACCATTCCCCATCCACGGAGTAGCGGGCAAAGCCTCCGCGCAAGTGATCGTAAATCCCTCCCATCCCCATTTTTTGAAGGGTGAAAAATACGGCTTGACGCAAGTCTTCGCGGGAACTCAGGAGTGCATAATCCAGCACAAAATGCCAGATCGCAGGCATGGGAAATTTGGGGATTCGATTCATCCCTCCCCATTGGGAATCAAACTGGGCTGCAAGTTTGGTCACCACTTCCACCAACTCGTCCGAATCCAATTCTCCCTCACCGGCTTGAATACCGTATTTGTCGGTTTCCTTGCGATTCAAACTTCGACCAAAGCCTTCGGCGCTTTCCGCCAATTGGTCGGCGTGTAGGACAAAGGCATCTGCTATGCTACCGAGCAACTGCTTCCATTTGGAATTGGGGAAGTAGGTCCCTCCGTAGAAAGGCTTCTGATTGGGCATCAGAAAGACATTCAAGGGCCAACCTCCTTGCAGTCCCATGGCCTGCACCGCATCCATGTAGATTTGATCCAAGTCTGGGCGCTCCTCTCGGTCGATTTTGATGCAGACATAGTGGGCATTCATCAATGCCGCCGTTGCGGTATCTTCAAAACTTTCCCTTTCCATCACGTGGCACCAATGGCAAGCCGAGTAGCCGATGGATACTAGGATGGGTTTGTTTTCTACGCTTGCTCGCGTCAAAGCCTCTGGACCCCAGGGGTACCAATCTACGGGGTTGTGCGCGTGTTGCAGTAGGTAGGGGCTTTGGGAATGGAGCAGTCGATTGGCAGACATGGAAACTATAGGTTGTAGCCAGAGCGCTTAGTGCTGCAGTCTGGATTTTAGGTCTTGGATTTCTTTAGAAAAATCAACTTCTCCCTGCATTCGTTCCAATTTACCGATCAAATTATGGAGAAACTTCCGGTGCGCTTCGGAATCTGGGTTGAAGGAACGGTGTGCCAGTTCGAGCTGTATTTTTTGAATTTCGGCAACTTTTTGCTGGGTTTCTGGACTGAAACTAAAGTTCTGCCACTTTTCCCAGATGTAGTTTTCGGCTTCCTCGGAGGGATGTACTAGGTCCGATTTGTAGAATCGGTAATCCCGAAGTTCATCCACTAGGATTTCGTAAGCGGGGAAATACCTGACCGCCTCGAGTTGTTGCTCTAGCTGGGCACAGAGGACGCGTAAGAGACTTTTGCTCAATTGGTTTTCGGAAATCCCCTCTTTGGTATGGCGTACTGGACTAAGGGTCAGGATGATGTTTAGATTTGGGTTGAACTGGAGCAATTTTTCCAAAACCTCTCTGAGATCGGTAGCCATTTCTTCAAGGGAGGAAAGTTTCTTCTCAAAGAGCACTGCGGGTTGTTTATGGCAGTTGGCCACTCGTCCAAATTCCTTGTGCTGGTAAATCCAAGCCGTGCCTAGGGTAAGTACCAGGTGGGTGGCCTCTTTCAGGGAATGCTGCAAGAGGATCATTTGGCGAGTGTAGTTTCCTTCCAATTCGGCCGGAGTAGCACCCTTTACCTCTGAATGTGCTGCATAATGCACAAAAATCCCTTCCCGCTCCACCACACCTAATGAGTCCATTTGCCCTTGAACGAGGGCCTGGCTGAGGAGATCGGCCAAGTTGAGCGGATGAAAAAGCGTACCAAAGGGATTGACCAGTACGGCAAATTTTGTTGCTTGCATCTTGCTCCCGATGGTTTGCGCAAAGCAAGAGCCCAGGCTCAGCACCTTGGAGCTGTGGCTGATGGGAAAAGAGGAAGCAGGAATGGGAAAATCAATGGCCCAACGCATGCGGTGAAGTTACGCAGGGAAAGGGAATTCTACTTTATCTTTTTAAAAATCCACTCCCTCTATTCTTCGGGTTAAAAAATCCCCTCCCGCAATTCTACGAGTAACCAATCCCCCCACCCTCTTGTAAGAGCCTGCCCCGCAGGATTGCGGGGGGATTCTTTTTCCCCAAAAAATCCTACCCCTTTAAGAAGGTGATAAAAAAAGACTCTCCTTCTCAGGAGAGCCTTTTAAAAAATGAGTGGGTGACTTACTTTTTACTTGGTAATGGTAACCGTTTCAGTTACTACTTCCTTGCCATCTACCAGCTTAATTTCCTTTTTCACCACTTTGTTGATTAGGCCTGCTTCAGCAGTACCGTGTGGCTTTTCAGCAATGTGTGGCGCTATGACTAGCGCGACGATAGACATCAACTTGATCAAAATGTTCATGGAAGGACCAGAAGTATCTTTGAAAGGATCCCCAACGGTATCTCCTGTTACGGATGCCTTGTGCGGTTCGGATTTCTTATAGAAAATCTCTCCGTTGATATCCACTCCTTTTTCGAAGGATTTTTTCGCATTGTCCCAAGCACCTCCAGCATTGGACTGAAACATACCCATCAATACCCCAGAAACGGTCACCCCAGCCAGCATGCCTCCCAGCACCTCAGGACCAAAGGCAAATCCCACCAAAACTGGGGCCAACAAGGCGATGGCTCCAGGAGCGATCATCTCACGGATAGAAGCTTTGGTAGAGATTTCTACGCACTTTTCGTATTCTGGCTTGGCCTTGTATTCCATGATGCCTGGAATCTCGCGGAACTGTCTTCTAACCTCATTGACCATGTCCATGGCAGCTCTACCTACCGCAGCGATGGCTAGGGAGGAGAAAATAAATGGAATCATGCCCCCAACAAACAAACCTGCCAATACGTCGGCCTTGTAGATGTCGATCGCCTCAATGCCTGCAATGCCCACAAAGGCTGCAAACAAGGCCAAAGAAGTCAAGGCTGCAGAAGCAATTGCAAATCCTTTACCCGTAGCTGCAGTCGTATTACCTACCGCATCCAAGATATCGGTACGGCCACGTACTTCCTCAGGAAGCTGGCTCATTTCAGCAATCCCGCCTGCGTTATCTGCAATAGGACCGAAGGCATCAATGGCCAACTGCATGGCAGTAGTAGCCATCATACCTGCTGCAGCGATGGCAACGCCATACAAACCAGCAAATTCATAGGCACCGTAGATACCCCCTGCCAAAACCAATATAGGAAGTACAGTAGACTCCATGCCTACGGAAAGACCACCAATGATGTTGGTCGCGTGACCAGTAGCCGATTGCTTGATGATGGAAAGCACAGGACGCTTGCCCATGGCAGTATAGTATTCGGTGATGATGGACATTAAGGTACCCACGACGAGACCTAGGATGATGGCATAAAACACATCCATATTGGTAAATTCATAGCCTCGGATGGAAAGTGTCTCTGGAAGCATATATCTCACAACAAAGAAGGAAGCAATGCCAGTAAACACGATAGAAGACCAGTTGCCCATATTGAGCGCCTTCTGTACATCTCCTTTATCGTCCTTGATGGTCACAAAGGCCATTCCCATAATGGAGAAGATGATCCCTAGACCTGCCAATACCATGGGTAATAGGATGGGGGCAATGCCTCCAAAATTATCTACCGATACAATCTCACGACCCAGCACCATAGTGGCTAGGATGGTGGCTACATAAGAACCAAACAAGTCCGCACCCATACCGGCTACGTCCCCTACGTTGTCTCC
>VGMU01000046.1 GCA_016866385.1 Bacteroidota bacterium | reverse complement strand
CAAACTTACCATAGAAGCTTTTGAGTTGGGAATACCAGTGGTGGGTAAATACCTTTTGATGATTTCGGCTTTGGTATTTGCACTTTCTACCATGTTTACCTATTCCTATTACGGTCAAAAATGTGCCAGTTACCTCTTTGGAGCAAAGAGTTCAAGGTACTACAACTATTTTTACTTGGTTACCATTGTAGTTGGATCTGTGGCTTCTTTGGATTTGGTAGTAAGTTTGGTGGATGGGATGTATGCCGTAATGGCCTTTCCTAACATGATTGCTGCATTATATTTAGCACCTAAGGTAAAGGCAGCTTCCAAAGATTATTTTGCACGAATGAAACAACAATGAAGCTATTGCTAGCTCTGAATGCATTCAAAGGCACGCTTACCGCATCCGAAGCATCTACTATTATCCACGAGCTATTTACCAGAGAACTGCCATCTGTCCAAGTGAAGACACAAGATATCGCCGATGGGGGAGACGGTACCTGTGCGCTGTTGATTGATGCGTTGGGAATTGAAAAAGTACCCTGTCTTTCTCTCAATGCCCTAGGCAAACCTGTAGCAGGATTTTATGGATGGGAGGAACATACCAAAACAGCCTATCTGGATGTATCCACATGTTCTGGTTTGTCCACCTTAGCTAATGAGGAAAGAAATCCAAGGATCGCCTCAACCTATGGTACAGGAATCTTGGTGCAAGCAGCTATTTCTAGGGGTGCTGAAAAGATAGTCCTAGGCTTAGGTGGAAGTGCGAGCATTGACCTAGGTATAGGAATTTTACAAGCTTTGGGTTATCAATTTTTAGATGCTCAAGGTCGTGAGCTTTCCAGCTTTTCCGCAGATATTCTAAAAAAATGCAAACACATCCAAGGACCCATACGGGTTCCTCGTCTAAGTTTTCTTTGTTTAGCAGATGTTACTTCCTGTTTTTTTGGTGAGGATGGAGCAATACCCGTTTTTGGACCCCAAAAGGGTTTGAAATATTCAGAAATGGATGTATTCACGCAAGAGGCACATTCCTTTATTGATCTTCTATCTTCTAAATCAAGGAAAAAAGTAAGTGATCAACCGGGCTTTGGGGCCGCAGGGGGTATAGCGTATGGGTTATCGTATTTTTTTCCATTACAACTAGAAGTAGGGGCCACTTATTTTTTTGAAAAGGTCGGAATGTTGGAGAAAATTAAAAATGCAGACTTCATCTTGACGGGCGAGGGTAAATACGACAGTCAGAGTAAGCACGGAAAAGGTTCTCATATCTTGCTACGACTTGCCAGACAGGAGGGTAAAAAAATAGGACTGATTTCTTCGGGAAAAGAAGGAAAGGAAGATTTTGATTTTCTCCTTCAATTGCCAGAAGTAGACCTTGCAAATCTAAACGCCAAGAAGATTGCAACTAAAAATCTTAGCAAAGTGCTGAGTAAAGCAATTGCGAAGGGCGTGTTCACTCCAAAAGGTTATACTCGGATATAATCCCCTTTCCAGTTTTTAATCTGCATTTTAATTTCCTTAGCAGGTAATTTTTCTGCAATTGCCTTGTCCATCAAGGGAAGGATTTCCTCGTCAGATGCAAATCGTAATGCGATAATTTGACCTAATTTGAGATTCTTTTCCTTTTCTCCAAAGGTACTTCCTGTCAGGTGGAAATAGCGACTCCTCATTTCATTTAAAATGATTCGATTTTGAAGTTTTAAGGCATACACCCGAGCAAGGTTAGGTAACAACAAAATAAGAAAAGCACCTAAAAAAAGATACACGCTTTCCAGAGCGGAATCATTTGTGGTAAAGTCCATTTTCGCTAAGGTCCAACCGAAATAGATAGCGGACAAGGGAGTAATCAAAAAGTGGTGAAACTTCGAATACCTTGCGTGATTTTTAAAATTTTGTTCTTTCATGGCATAAAAAAAGGAGGCTTAGACCTCCTTTAAATCTGATTAATGATCATTACTTTTTTTATTAGCAAAAGTTTTTCTGGCGTCCATCAGCGATATACCTGCGCCTAGTCCTATAAGAATACAAACGATTAGTAAAAATAATTGGGCTCCTGACATGAGCGGCGAACTAAAGATGGCTGTTAGTATCATAAAGGTTTTTTCTTCAAAACTGTGGTAAAGATAGAACTACCTGCTGTGATTACCAAGCAAGGCTAAAAGAACTGGCGAGCAACTAATCCAAGTCATCGTCAAATTCTTCCTCATCTTCCTCATCGAAATCGTCAAAATCGTCTTCCTCCTCATCGAAGTCGACAATATTATCGTCTACAAACTCACTATCTTCGTCAAGATCGTATTCGTCTTCGAAGTCATCTTCAAATTCATCCTCATCTTCGAAATCGTCAATTTCCTCGAAATCTTCTTCAAAATCCTCCATAGGTTTCTTTAAAAGGGTTTTTATGATTCATAGGTACGAAATAAACAAAAAAATAATTAGACCAATAACGCAAGCTCTAATTTTTTTTCACTTTCTAATTCTCCTAAAACAGAATTTTCAACTATCCATTTTTCTCTCAAGCATTTAGCCCAGACTTGCAGGTAAAAAATCACATCTTCTCTGGAATTTTTACTCAAGCTTTCTCTTCGTTCCTTATTCATTCTTGAAAGGATTTCAGGGTCAGATAATCGTTCCAAATGTGCTAGGTCCTCGAGTGTTAACCCGTAGGATAGCATTTTGCTCACCACTAAGTCTATGGGATATCCGCTTGTTGGACAATAATCAATGAGTTGTTCATTCCAATCTCCATGTCGCTGCATGGCATATTGGTGTATCTCTGCTTTAGTCCAATCTCCATGTCGCTGCATGGCATATTGGTGTATCTCTGCTTTAGAAAATGGAGTCAACTCTTGTGCTAAATTTCCACAATTGCATGCTCCCATGTGTCCCCACTGGTAAATTGCTCCTTGGAGAAGCTTTGAAGCAGTTCGTTCAATGCCTGAAATTAAGTCTGGATTAGGTCTTGCCATGTTTTTTTCAACATCTAAGAAAAAAGAATGTTTTCCTATTGTGTTGTATTCCGCTAATTTAAGCGTTCTTTTAAAAAAAATCCCTGCGCAACTGGAGTCGTCTCAGGAAAATTTTTGCCTTCCGCGAATCAAGTCGAAGAATAAAATAAAATCGGAAGCTAAACTATAAAAAGGGTAGGTAAAGGTAGCTGGCTTATTTTTTTCAAAAAAGAAATGCCCAACCCAAGCAAAGCCATAGCCTATAAGAGGAATGCCAAGCAAGGCATAATAAAATCTGAATACTAAACTTCCAATCAATACTAATATTACAAGTCCAGTACCTACAAAATGTAGGATTCTAGATGTTGAATTCTGGTGTTCTGACAAGTAATAAGGGTAGAATTCTTTTAAAGAAGTGTATTTCTTTTCCATAGGAACTTAATTTGGGGAATTAGCGATTACAAAACTGGTAGTTGCTTTATGAAGTGCTTGAATGGTTAATTTAGGCTTATTTTTTGGTTGTGATACTTCAGTAACTGCAGTAATCATCATCACATATTTGTCTGCCTTGGGATCAATAATATCTAAAATTACTTGAAGTAACTCGTAATTAGAAGTTCGAACAGTAGACGAATAGTTTCTCATCATGGGGTTAAAAAGCCAAGGATCATACATTCGCATTCCCCAGTACGGATAAGGTGAAAGGGGAACCACTTGTTCTCTTTGTCTTATGTCTTCATTGGAGTAGTACTTTATGAGTACTTCTGGATTTACAGCATCGTATTGCATGCCTGTTGAAGTCAACATCTTTATTAGTTCATTCTGCACCTTGATGTCAAGATCTTGATCAGAAAATCCTTGTATACCCAATTCTTTATTTACCAATGCAAAACGTTGGTAAGGTTTAAAAATAGAAACTTCCTTTTTTTCAATAAACACTTCCACACTACTACAAGAGCTCATGCTCCATAAAGCTAAGGCAAGACCAATGACAAGGATAGGTAATCTCATAGAAAAGGAATGTTGGTTTCCATATGGCCTTTCGCCAAGTTAATTTTTCTTTTACAAGGAAAAAAGTAAGAGGAATCGTTATATTATTTTTGGCCTATGATTAGTAATGTTACTTTTGAGAAATTTTACCTATGAGCCGACCTGATTTCGATGACATTTACATGGAATTGGCCTTAAACCTTGCCAAAAGATCACATTGCATCAAAAAGCATGTAGGTGCTGTGTTGACCAAAGATACCCGAATCATTTCCATTGGGTACAATGGCCCTCCAGCTGGAACGCACAATTGTGATGTGGAGTTTCCTGAAACAGGTTGTGCACGAGATTCGAAAGGAAGTTGCTCACTGGCCTTGCATGCAGAGCAAAATGCCATTTTGTATGCGGTCAAAAACAATACCTCGGTAGAAGGATCTACCTTGTATGTGACCTTATCTCCATGCTTAGCTTGTGCCCGAATTATATATTCCATGGGAATATCTAAGGTGGTTTATCTATTCTCTTATGCTGAATTTAAAGGCATTGGTTCCGATGAAGGGATAGACTTTTTGAAAAAATTTGGGGTGAATATCCAGCGATATACCAAAGCACTTTCAGTGGATGATCCTTTGGCCTAAATAAAATTTACTTCTGGAGTCAATGAAATTCCAAATTTTTCGAAGATGGAATTTTGAATAGCTACAGAAAGTTGTTTGATCTCTGCCCCTGTGCCACCTCCATAATTGACCAGTACCAGGGCTTGTTTTTCATGCACTCCGACTTGACCTGTACGTCTGCCTTTCCAACCTGCTTGTTCTATAAGCCATCCTGCAGCTACTTTAATTCCTTCTTCGGTTGGATATCCGGGAATTTGGGGATAGTGAAGCTTTAACTTTTCAAATTCTGAAGTAGGTAGGGTAGGATTTTTAAAAAAAGAACCTGCATTCCCAAGTATCTTAGGGTTAGGCAACTTGGATTCCCTGATTTCGATGACTGCCTTGCTCACTGTTTCCAAAGTGGGTTGTACTACCCCATGCTGCTGCAGCACCTCCTGAATAGCTCCGTATTCCAAGTGATAATGAGGCGTTTTTCTCAATTTAAAAGTAACTGAAGTAATTACGTACTGATCCTTGCACTCATTTTTGAATACACTTTCCCGGTAACCAAACTTACAATCCTCGGCCTCAAAACGAGTAGAAGAATATTCTGTTCTATGAATGGCGGTCAAACTGTGAAAGACCTCTTTCAATTCTACTCCATAGGCTCCAATATTTTGCATGGGCGAAGCCCCTACGGTGCCGGGGATCAAGGATAGATTTTCTACTCCGGCCCAATTGTTTTTTATACAAAAACACACGAAATCATGCCAAACTTCTCCGGCTCCTACTTCTACGATTACCTGGTCTTCTTCTTCCTTAATTAAGGTAATCCCTTTGATCTCTAGCTTTATGACCAATCCTTGGATATCCTTTGTCAGTAATACATTGCTACCCCCTCCAAGAATAAATACCTTCCAATGATTTTCTTCTGCCTTCTTAAGGGCTTCTACTACTTCATCTACGCTTTGGACAATTGTAAAAAACTCCGCTTTGTGATCAATTCCAAACGTAGTGTAGGCTTTCAAAGAAACATTTTCTTGAATATTCATGTGATTGGCTGAGATCTACGCTTTTGGCGAATACAGAGTGATTTAGAATATAGATATTAGCTGAAATAAGACTTCAAGGCTGCTAATTTTTCGTTAAGCTGTTGCTCTACCTTTCGGTATTCTCCTACCGAGGGTAGAGGGGCTTGTACCGAAAAGTAGTACTTAATTTTGGGTTCTGTTCCCGAAGGCCTTGCCGAAATTTTACTTCCATCTTCTAGGTAAAATTGCATCACATTGGACTTATCCAAGGCTAAGGGCATGACTTTACCTGTTTCTGGATAAGTAATCGTTGAATTTTTCACATCCACTATCTTCACCACTTTAAAACCGTTCATTTCAAGAGGGGGATGGGTTCTAAATTGAGCCATCAATTGTTGAATTTGTTCAGCTCCATCCTTTCCTTTTTTGGTGACTGAAATAAGCGATTCCTTGTAAAAACCAAATTGCTGGTAAATTTCTGCCAATACCTGAAATATGGTTTTTCCTTTGGATTTGTAATACGCTACGACTTCAGCTACCATCGCGCAGGCGCTTACTCCGTCTTTATCTCTTACAAAATCACCTACCAGGTATCCAAAGGATTCTTCTCCACCCGCAATGAAAGACTCTTTTCCTTCTTTTTCACGAATGATGGCAGCAATATTTTTAAACCCTGTCAGCACGTTGATGCAAGGCACACCAAATCCCGATGCTATGGCATTGATGAGTTCTGTAGTGACTATGGTATTTACTAGGTATTTTTTTGAACCCAATTTTCCTTCTTCTTTCATGCGAGAAAGGAGGTAATAGGTAATTAGAGTAGCCGTTTGGTTGCCATTCAATAATTCATACTCTCCTTTTTCGTTAGGAACTACTGCGGCATACCTATCTCCATCGGGGTCACAAGCTGTCACTAGTTCTGCCTTAACTTCCTTTCCTAGTGCAATGGCAAGAGAAAGGGCTTCAGGTTCCTCCGGATTGGGGTAAACGACTGTTGGAAAATTTCCATCCGGCTCAAGTTGTTCAGTGACCAGATGAATATTGTCAAAGCCAAAAGCTTTAAAAGCTGCTGGCACCATTTTTCCACTTGCACCGTGTATGGGCGAAAAGACGATGGGCATGGATTTCTGACTTTTTATTTCCTCTTTGGCCCAACTTAATTTAACGATGTGGTCCAAATAAATCTGATCAAATTCTTCCCCGATATAATGAATCAATTGCTCCTGTTTGTTCCAATTAACTTGGTCAAATGAAGTGATTTTCTGAACCTCTCGAATGATATTGGCATCGTGGGGAGCTACAACTTGTGCTCCATCTTCCCAATAGGCCTTGTACCCGTTGTATTCCTTGGGGTTATGGGAAGCGGTAATCATGACCCCAGATTTACAGGCAAAATGCCTTACGGCGAAAGATAGCATGGGGGTAGGGCGCATGTCTCTAAAGTACATCACCATGATTCCATTGGCCGTTAAAATTTCAGCAGTGGTTCTTGCAAATAGGGTGTTATTTATTCTGCTGTCGTGCGTGATGGCTACCCGTATTTCTTGTCCAGGAAAACAAGCATTTAAATAATTAGCTAACCCTTGGGTGGCCATGGCCACCGTATAGACATTCATTCTGTTGGTGCCTACACCCATAATTCCACGAAGACCGCCTGTACCAAATTCGAGGTCTTGATAAAATGAATCTATCAATTCTGTAGGATTTTCGTCAATCAAGGTGCGAATACTTGCCTTACTTGATTCATCTATGGAGCTTTCAAGCCAACGCTGCGCTTTTGCTAAAATTTGGGGATCCATACTACTCATGACAATTAAAAATTTTATTTATATACAAAATTAGAAAAAACAATAAACGCTTACATTTTAAGGTTATTTCAAATAAAATTGGAGAAGGAATTTAGAAAAGTTATCAAAGATTGCCTCTCAATTCTTGTTCTCTTTCTATGGCTTCAAACAAGGCTTTAAAATTTCCTTTTCCAAAAGAAGTCGCTCCTTTTCTTTGTATGATTTCAAAAAAGAGGGTAGGCCTATCTTGAACTGGCTTTGTAAATATCTGTAATAAATATCCTTCCTCATCCCTATCTACCAGGATATTCAGCTCCCTTAAGGGCTGTAAGTCTTCTTCTATACTTCCCACACGTTCTAAAAGCGTATCGTAGTAGGAGTTTGGAACTTCTAAGAATTCTACCCCTCTTTTTCTCAGTTCTCCTACGGTGTAGATGATATCGTTGGTAGCTATAGCCAAGTGTTGTACTCCAGGGCCTCCATAAAAATCAAGGTATTCTTCAATTTGAGACTTCTTTTTTCCTTCTGCGGGCTCGTTGATGGGAAACTTTATAAATCCGTTTCCATTGGAAACTACCTTGGACATCAGAGCCGAGTATTCGGTAGAGATGTCTTTATCATCAAAGGTGACCAGCAAGGAAAATCCCATCACCTTTTCATAAAAGCTCACCCATCACCTTTTCATAAAAGCTCACCCAGGTGTTCATTTCCCCCAAGCCTACATTTCCAACACAGTGATCGATATGCAAAAGACCAATGGAATTTCCTTGATAGCTACTTTTTTTGGAAACATAGCCTGGCAAAAAGACTCCTTGGTAATTTTTCCTTTCGACAAAGGTATGAAGGGTGTCTCCATAGGTTTGTATGGAGGCAATCTTCACTTCTCCATGAGCATCTTTCAACACTTGAGGAGCCTCTGCAGAAACTGCCCCTCTTCGGGTGGTTTCTTCCCATGATTTTTGGGCATCATCTACCCATAGTGCAATGACCTTTACCCCGTCTCCGTGCTGCATGAGATGGGTAGAGATGGGGTGATTGGAATGTAAGGGACTGGTAAGCACTAGACGAATTTTACCTTGTTTTAATACGTAGGAAGCTCGGTCTTTGATGCCAGTCTCAGGACCAGCGTAAGCAATCAATTCGTATCCAAATGCATATTGATAATATAATGCACTTTGTTTGGCATTGCCTACGTACAACTCCACATGGTCCGTTCCGTTGATTGGTAGAAAATCTTGAATCATGGTTGAAATTTGGGTTTATTCTTGCAATAAAGGTAAAAAAAGAAGAAGCACTTTTGATTTTATTCAATTTCTTATTCTTGAGGATTTTTATTCCATAAAACAGTAATTAGCGAAAGGATTAACCAGCTCCATGCCCATGGACCTAGAATAGGAAAAGAACTTAGCCAAATCAGCATCATGTAAAAAGGAATAGCCAAGACAAATCCTACCAAAAATTTCCAAGTTGAAGTAAATACTTCGTCTTCAATTTGAGGCGCCAGGATACCAAGCCAAACCCAATACAAAGGAAAATGGAATATTTTCATCATTTTATTGACCAAATAGGGTCTTGACCCCGTTTTTTTTATTGCAAGATCATTTCCAGATAAAAAATGATCCACTTCATATTTCGAGGTAAGGTCAACTTGAGCATGGCGAAGTTTTTCTAAGGTTTGATCGTATCCTTCTTCAGGAATAGAAACGATCAAGGATCTCAAGGCTTCTTCCACTCTTTTGGTCAATTTCACGGATTCAGAAGAGGGAACATCTACGGGGATGGGTTTACCTATTGTAATTCTTACAGTACTCCCAGATTTTTTATGAGCACTGAAATCAAGTCCTACGGGCAAGATGATGGGCTTTACTTCTGGATACCTTTCCATGGTCCCATAGGCCATTCGAGTAAAACCCTTACTCAAAGGTCTGAGACCACGTACAAAGCTATGGTTGCCTTCGGCAAAAATTAGCACACTGCCTTTTTTTCGCAATACCTTGAAGGTTTGTTCAAAGGTCCCTTGATTTTGAGGGATGGTAGAAAACCCATCTCTAATTCTATAGACGGGAAGCATCCTGATAAAATTCAAAAGCTTGGCAGCAATGGGGTTTTTGAAAGCTGCTGCCCTAGTCATAAAGTGAGGGGATAGGGGTACATGCGTAGCAATCAATAGGGGATCCAAGAGGGCATTTTGATGGTTAGCTACAATAATCACAGAGCTATGGCTTGGAATATTTTCTTTTCCCTCCACCCTTATTTTATGGAAATAAAGATGCAAGGCAGCTTTCACTACCCACCGCAGTACTGTATTGAAAAGTGTTTTCATGAAGAATATCTCCAATAACTAGCCAAAATAATACCAGAAATTAAGTGCCAAATTCCCCACCAGGCAGCAATAATAGCCATTCCCCCTATTCCATCGAAAAAGGAAAAAATAAGCACCAATCCTAAGCCTGAATTTTGAATGCCTGTCTCAATGCTGAGCGTTTTAATATCGGTATAAGGTAATTTTCCAATAATTCCCGTAGCAAAACCCGCTGTCAACGCAAGTCCATTGTGGAGAAATACCCACAAAAATATGGTTCCTATAAAGTCGATAAAAAGGGAGAAATTATTGGCAAAAGCCATCAAAATAAAGCCAGCAAAAAACACCAAACTCATGGGCTTAATTACTTTAATCAATTTTTGTGAAAGTCTTGGAAGTTGGGAAGATGTCAGTATCCCTAATACTAAGGGCACACCTAGGAGGATACCTACAGAAAAGAAGATTTCGTATGGCTCTAGGCGTATTTCTTTCAGAAGTATAGAGGTAGGAGCATATGTACTTGCCCAAAAAGTAAAGTTAAATGGGGTGAGAATCACCGCTGCTACGCTAGAAAAAGCGGTTAAACTGATCGATAAGGCCGTATTACCTTTTGCAAAGTGAGTTAAAAAATTTGACACATTGCCTCCGGGACAAGCGGCTACCAAAAAAAGACCTAAAGCGATGCTTGGAGGAGGCTGGAGTATGCTGACAAATACCCAGGTAAGAAAGGGGAGAAGCATACACTGGGAAAAAACTCCTAGCAGAAACCCTCTAGGATTTTTTCTCAGGTAGGAAAAATCCTCCCATCTGACTTCCAGTGCTACGCCATACATGATCACTCCCAAAGCCAGATGTAATCCAAGGAGGTCTGAGGGCAAAAAATTTAATTGAACACTTTCTAGGGCAGAGGGTGATGCCATTTCCCTAAAATCAGGGTAATTATGCAGAATTCAAAATCCTAAAGGAATGGCCAAAGTGAAAGTTATATTTTTATCTGGTTTAATCAATATCTACTTTACCTATTCCGCTCACACTTTTATTGGTGATCCTTGGGTCGCCGCTGACACTTACTTTTCCGATACCATCCGCTTCCAAGGATAAATCACCCGTGCAGTTTACCTCAACTTTTCCAATTCCGGAACTTGTCAGCGTTAAATCCTGAACTAGGAGATTTGAGGCATCCAAGTTACCAATGCCTTTATTGATGAAAATGGCACTTTGGCTACTTCCATCCAAGGTGATATTGCCCACCATGTCAAAATCTGCTGTAATTGAATTGGCCTCCAAGGAGAGATTCAGATTTCCAACTCCATTCCCTCTTAGATCTAGGCTATCAATTTTAAAAGTTCCGTCTGTCCTTGCATTACCCACCCCATTATATTCTAGAGAACGGAGCTTGGCTAAGGAGATGGTAATGCTAAGCTCTTCATCCTCAAAAATAAATCTTTGATCCTTTTTTATTTCTAAAACCAGGACATTTCCTTCTTGATGAATTAAAAGTTCATCAAGAAGCTCTTGGCTTCCTTCTATAGTTATTTGTTCTTGATCCGATTGGATCAGGTGTAAATTGAATACCCCATCAATTTTAAGCGCGGAAACACCTACCAAAGGCTTAGTTTCCTTGATTGAATCATGAGCCTGATCGCTAGAACTATGTGAACAATTCAGGGTAGCCAGGAGCGTTGCAAGAACGAGAAAGCTTGATATAGTCTGCATCGTAATTTTTTTTTTCTTCATCTGCCAAAAAATGGACCAAAAATCCAAAACCTTTAAATTTCAATTCTAATCGGTACTTGAGAATAATAATCTGTCCGTTTATGAACGGAAGATGTAAAAAAAATGTACGCAGGTTGAACTTTTTACCTCAGGTTCTACAACAGCTTTGACATGTATTAAAACTCCCAACGGGTAAAGACCCCAAAATTTTCACGAGGAATTTTAGATGTGCCATAAGCATCCCAGTTGGCACCCAATCCAAATCCAAGCGGACCTTTCTTCAATCCTGCTCGTAAGTATATAAAGCTTCGGTTATGAACTGCCTCCTTAAGTCCCTGGCTATAAGTAAATTGTAATCTGGTATACAAAGATAATTTCTCAGATAATGGGGGTTTGTATTCGTACAAACCAAAAAGCTTTAAGTTTTGAGAATCCTTTAATTGGTAAGATAAGACGGTAATGGCCAGCAGCTTTTTAGTAGCCTTATTATGAGCCAGACCTAAAAAATTGGAAAATCCTGCAACAGAATTAGCTTCCGCACCCGCAGCTAGGGAAAGGCCCGAGTTACCCAAGGCATAATTTACTTGGAGGGGAATAACTACCGCATCACCAAGTTGCCTTTGTTTTCCGTAATTCTCAGAGAAAACAGCAATGGCCAATACACTAAACTTGCTTTGCGGGGTAAAATTTCTCTTCATCACCAATTGGAAATCCATGCGATCCTGGCCAAACATGAGTTCCATGGGGATAGGCGGAATTGGTGCTTGGCCAAAAGAAACCAAAGGGATCCCTGTTATTAACGTGAAGAATAAGACAAGGAACCAATTTTTCGAAGATAAGGTCATTTTATGTTGGAGTGATGGTATAGAATGTTAGGCTTGAGCTACTTTATATTAAGCCAATTCCCTTAAATCTACGGGCACGACCCTAGATACTCCAGCTTCAATCATGGTAATGCCATATATCACGTCTGTACTGGCCATGGTTCGTTTATTGTGCGTGACGATTATAAACTGGCTTTCTGAGCTAAATTTTTGAATGATGTGGTTAAACTTATCAATATTGGCATCGTCAAGCGGGGCATCAACTTCATCAAAAATACAGAAAGGGGCAGGCTTCAAAAGATAGATTGAAAACAATAGGGAAGTGGCGGTCAAAGTTTTTTCTCCTCCGCTCAATTGGTTGATGGTCAGAGGTCTTTTTCCTTTGGGTTTTGCCATGATTTCTATAGGTGATTCCAATGGATTGCTAGGATCCACAAGACTCAAGTCACAATCGTCTTGCTCAGTAAACAAGGACCGAAACACCTTGACGAAGTTTTCTTTAATTTTCGAAAAGGCATCTAAAAAGGTATCTTTTGCTACTTGATCAATTTCCTCAATGGTTGTCAAAAGGGAAATTTTAGCTTTCACCAGGTCCTCCTTTTGTGCACTGATAAAGTCATATCTTATTTTGATTTCATCAAACGCTTCCATAGCCATGGGATTGATAGGCCCTATGCGCTCTAGCCGCTCCTTTTGTTTTCGAACCAATTCCCGCAATTGATCTTCTTTAAAATCAGAAAATTCTGGATCCATGTGTGGATTTTCTTGAATCAATACGTCCAATTCCACTTCGAATTCCACCATCAATCTTTCTTTTACTCCATTTATTTGGAGTCGTATTTCGTTGATGTGGGATTGAATTTCCACAACCAACTCATCTATTTGCTCTCGTTGCTTTTGCACAGCTCTGATAGAAGCATCGGTCTCATCAATTTCTCCTCTAATTCCATAATAATCCTTTTCTGCTTCATTCACTCCTTTTTCCAGGCTCTCTTTTTCTGAGTAAAGTTCCACCAACTCATCGTCCTGAAGTTCATTTTTATTAAAAATGGACTTAATTTCTGCGTCCAATTGGGAGAGTTCCGCTTGGGCTTTTTGCATGCGCTCCTTTGCACTTTCCAACCCCGTGTTCTTGAACTCAATTTCTTGATCTAGGCTTGATACTCTATTCAGCTGTTGGATAAACGAGATATTCTCCTGATTAAATTGCTGAGACTTTTCTGCCAATAGTTTATTTACAGACTCTAGTTCAAGATGAGATTTTTCCAGGACTGTGGTCAATTCTTCAAATTGATTACGATCCTGTTCTTGCTGTGGAAGGAGATGAATCAGGTGGTTTTCTATACTATGAATCCGCTCAAGAATATCTTCTCGCTTGATAGCATTAGAAGACAAAAGTTCAGCTAGTTGTTCTTTTTTGGTACGAACAGATACATAGGTGGACTGTAGTGCATTGATGTTCGCTTGTGCTTCTTCCAGCTCCTTCTTGAAACTAAGCTCTTTTAAAGAACTCAATTCGCTAAGTTTTTGATCCAAATTGGATCGGGTAGTACTTACTTTTTTATGAAGCTCTTTGATTTCCTTATCTAGTTTTTCTAGATTTTTTGCTCTACCAATTCTTTTCCCTTCAAAAAGGCCTACAGAGCCACCAGATAAAGAGAATTTTTTACGTATGTATTTTCCAGTTTCGGCCAAGAAAATGCAGTCGTTGTCATTTGGAAATTCCCCGTATTCACCTGGAACGATGTAGACATTATCTAAAATGAAATGAACAAGTCTGCTGTACTTGACATCAAACTCAATAATTTCTGATGCGGCAATAGCATTGGGAAAAAGCTTGGTCTGGCTTGGTTTAAATCTATTAAAATGTTCTAAAATAAAAAAATTGGCCTTGCCTCTGGCAGAATCACTTAGCAATTGGATAGCAGAAATAGCTTCGGATTCGGTATCCACCACATAATAATTCAGGTAATTTTCTAAATAGTTTTCAATAGTTACCCTGTATTTTTCTTCTGTAGTCAATAGGTCAGAGAGTAGAGGTACGTCCTTTCCCCAGGATGGGTTTTTTTTCAGGAATTTGATGGCTTCAGGGAAGCCTTCTAAGTTCTCTACCAAGGACTTAGTTAGATTGTACTCGTTGGTTTTTGAATCCAGTTTCCTAGAAATACTTACCAATTCTTCCCGAATTAAATCCACGACTCGGCTGGTTTCTACTACCTTTTTATCCTGCTCTTCCTGTATATTTTGGATTTTGGCGTACTGATCTTGGGCAAGTTCCAATTGGGGTTGTAATTCTTCTAATTTTAGGTCAAAATCTGCCAAATTAGCTTCTTGGGAACCTGTATCTGAAGAGGTACGTTCCAGTTCCTGTTTGAGCGTAGCCAGTTGAATCTGCTTGATTTCTACTTCTTTACCAACTTGATAAACTCGCTCTTTTATTTGTTCAAAGCGTTGGGTTAAATCCTTGTGTTCGGCCTGTTTTTCTTGAGTAATTCCCTTTTGAGCATCGTATTCTTCTCTTAGTTGGTTGACCACAAGTTCTTTTTCGGAATATACTTTTTCTGCAGCCTCTTTTTCTTGCTGCAAAGATTTTATAGAAAAACTGGAGCGCTCAGACGATTTTCTATCTCCATCCAATTGTTCTTTGAGGGAAGAGCTTCTGTCTTCTAAAAATCTAAGTCTTTCGTTTTTGATTTTCTTCTCAGATTCGAATCCTCGAATCGTATTTACATGTTCGTTTAATGTTTTTTGCCGAGAAGCAAGCAATTTTTCCTTTACCAGCAAGTCTGCCTTAAGCGCGCTCAATTGAGCTTCTAAAGCTGAAATTTTAGATTGAAGCTGAATCTTGGTATCTCCTTCCTTTTGGATGGCGATTTGAGCTTCAGTTAGGGAATGGAGCTGTTGTTGTATGGATTTTTTTGCCAAGTTGATGCTGGCTATCCTATACTCTGATTTTATTTCAAAATAGGAAGCAGCTTGCTTGGCTTGCTTTTCAAGCGATTTTAAATTTTTATCAATTTCAAAGAGTAGGTCTTCTACTCTTGATAAATCTGCATCGGTATCCTCAAGCTTGCGAAGGGTTTCTCTCTTTCTATTTTTAAATTTTGAAATCCCAGCAGCTTCTTCAAAAAGCTCTCTTCTAGAATTATTTTTATCGTTGAGCAGCTCATCAATCATTTTAAGTTCGATGATGGCGTAGGAATTGGAATTGATTCCGGTATCTAAGAAGAGATTGGTGATGTCTTTGAGCCTGCAAGTCACCCCATTAATTTGGTATTCACTTTCCCCGCTTCGGTAAAACCTTCGGGTTATAGTAACATGTGTATATTCAGTAGGAAGAAGGTTTTTAGTATTTTCAAACGTAAGAGAAACCTCAGCCAAGTTGGTGGGTTTTCTATTTTTTGTTCCGTTGAAGATGATATTTTCCATCTTTTCGGACCGGAGTAGGCGCGATTTTTGTTCCCCAAGCACCCAGCGAATGGCGTCTACTACGTTGGATTTCCCGCATCCATTGGGACCCACCACTCCAGTGATTCCTTTGTCAAAATGAATAACCATTTTGTCACCAAAACTCTTAAACCCCTTGATTTCCAGTTTGCTAAGCAGCATACACTAATTTCCTTGCAAATAAGCCTTCAAAATAGGGCTAAAGGTTGGATTTGGCAATAATAAACTTAATTATGAGTACAGAATCTTGGACAAATCCAGGGTAAAAAGGAACGCATTTTTTCCTTTTGCTTGGTGCAACTCCTTGGAGTTCATCAATTGGATGATTTAGACGCGATTGTTGGATCGAAATTTTCAGGTCATTAGATATTCTTGTATCTTGTATCATGGACTTTGGTCAAATTATCTACGTCATCGTTATTGTTCTCTACTTTATCTACAGAGCAGTAGGCAAAAAGAAGGGAGAAGAAGTTACTTCCGAGCAGGACTCGGACACTATTCCGCCCAAAAAGGGGCCAAGTTTTGAAGAGCTTTTAAAGGAAATTAGAGAAGCACAGGCACCAAGTCTCCCAGAACTACCAAAATCTCCAGTTCCTGAGCCAAAACCAAGTGTTCCTGTGTTTACAACAGTTCCTGAAGTAAGTACGGAGAAAAAAATTGTAGAGCCTGTCTTGATTGAGGTGGTTAATCAAGAACAGGAATGGTCCAACCGGTATGAATCTTCACGTGAAGCAGAAATCGTCCAAACTTATCCTGCATTCGCTACTTCTTTACCTGAAGAAGCAAGAAAAAAATGGACTACCTATGATAATTTACCCGAAAAGGTAAATCCTTATGCCGAGCTTTTGAAAAATCCTAAAACATTGAAAGATGCTGTAGTGGTGAGTGAATTGCTTAAGCCTAAACATTTTTAGTGTTTTACTAAACTTTTTTCCTCCAGATAGATTATATAAAAGTATTATCTATTTAGGAACTATGGCTATAGAGGAGAAAAATCAAGAAGGTCTACGCTCTGGAAACCTTTCGGTATCTAGAAGAGATTTTATAGAAAAAGCAGGGCTTGCTACTGTATTAAGCAGCTTTGGAGTAGCATTTTTTACTTCTTGTGTGAGTTCTGATGACTCTGATCCAACTGGAAGTACACCCGGGGGTGGGTCTACTTCGAATGGTATTACTATTTCGGGGTCTACTATTGCCATCAATTTGACCATTCAAACCCGATTGGCAAGTGCTGGAGGATGGCTACTTATAGAAACAGCAAAAACCCTTGTAGCCAATATCAGTGGCACCTACGTCGCTATGACTTCTGTATGTACCCATTCTGGCTGTTTTGATAGCTGGTCTTTTTCTAATAATCGATTTATATGCAATTGCCATAATTCTATTTTTGATAGTGCTGGTAAAGTCGTACAAGGTCCAGCCAGTACTGCATTGCAAGTGTATAGTACCTCTGTATCTGGAACAACCTTGACTATTTCTAAATAACATTTATTCTTTTTTTGAATAATGACACTTCTATTTTGACAATTAGTGTCATTTTTTAAATTGGTAAATCCATTTCTTCTAATTTTGGATTTTCAAATTCTTCTATGGCAACATCTGGCAAGGTAGAACAGCAAAAAATTCTTCGTGTATTCAAACTCATCAATTTACTTCAAGGAACTATAGGTAAGCCAGTTCATCGGTTGGCCGAACTTTTGGAAACGGATGAGCGGACGATTTATAGGTATTTTAAATTGTTGGAAGCATTGGGATTTGTAGTAGTTAAAGAATTTAGCAAATACAAACTGCAAGAACGTCCCGAATACCTCACTTCAGCTTCAACTACCTTTTCGGTTGAAGAAAACCAGTGGTTGAAATCCATGATTGAGAGCCAAGGGAAGGGAAATCTCCTTCGGGATTCTCTCTTACAAAAATTGCAACTTACCACTGAAGTTAAATTAGGCAGTGAACAACTTTTTAAGGCCAATTGGGGTAGGGTGGTGGATGTAATCGCTCACGGAATTGCACAAAAAAAACAGCTTTGGCTGAAGGATTACTATTCTATGAAAAGCGATACCGTGTCTGATCGCTTGGTGGAACCTGTTGGCTTTACCTCTGATTACGAACACATTCATGCTTTCGAAATAGAAAGCAATTCCATGAAAATGTTTAAGATTGAGCGTATTGGAGAAGTTGTTCTTAGTTCAGAAGGTTGGAAATTAGAAGAGTTACATGAATTACCCGAACAAGCGCTTTTTGGATTTACAGGTAAAGGAAAGTTTTCTGTAAAACTTAAATTGAGTAAAAAAGCTTACCAACTTATGGTAGAAGAGCATCCCAATGCCCGACCTTTTATCACTATTAAAAATCGGAATCAATATTTTTTTGAGGGAAAGGTGGCTCATTTGCCAGGATTAGCCCGCTTTATTTTGGGTTTACCGGGAGAGATAAAGGTAGAAGAAGGGGAGGAACTCAAGGTATATTTGAAAGAACAGCTTGATAAAGCAAATTTTTAAACCACAGGTTTGGTTTACGCTTGATGTTCTTCTCGAAGTAAGTCGTTGATGGTTTTGACAGGATTAAAAGTAAGTAGTGGCACTTCTACAAACAAGGTATTCCAATGGGCCATGGCACCGTTCCAAAGGCCAGGTAATTCTAAGGCCTTTACTACTTTTCCATTTTTTGATTTTTCAGTGATAAATCCTGTTGACATATCTCTATATTGAAGTAAGTCAAACGAATTTCCTTTGTAATCTTTAATGCCACACACCAAGTCTACGGGATTGAAATGGGTAGAAGAATTCAGATGTTGCTTGGAAACAGGGTCTTCCAGATTAATTTGAGCAGTTTCCAATATTTGTAGAGAACGGGATCCGTCTTCTTCCTGTATCCAAAATGGTCCTCCTCCAGGTTCACCTGTGTTTTTTACCATCCCACAAACCCGAATCGGTCTGTGAAGTTTTTTTCTAATAAAGGTCGTTTGAGTAGCAAGGTCGGCAGATGCAATAGATTCTGGCAAAATCCCACCTAAATCCTCAGTATAGACCCGAATTGCTGCCTTGAGATTTGATTCAGTTTCCGAGGCATCCAACCCAGCCAAGGCAACAAATACTTTTTCTTGAATTTCTAGAAGAAATCCACCCAGTGCCAATTTGTATTTGGTAGTGATTTCTTTCAGTCTATCCGGGACTACATTGTCTATATTTTTTATAAAAATCAAGTCTGCATGGATTTCATTCAAGTTTTCTAACAAAGCCCCATGGCCTGCGGGGCGAAAAAGCAGACTGTCATCTTCTTCCAAAAAGGGCTGATTTTCTAAATCCACCGCTAGGGTATCTGTAGTCTTTTTTTGATGTGAATAATTGACATGAAATTGAATTCCCGTTTCTTGTTGCAATATTGGGAGCAAGGATGATATTTCAGAGCGGAAGCCAGATTCATGCTCAGGAGATACTGTAAAATGAATATGAACTTCATTATTTTTTCCTAGACCATAACGAAGCCCTTCGATCAAATGCTCGTGGGCGGG
>VGMU01000045.1 GCA_016866385.1 Bacteroidota bacterium | reverse complement strand
TAGTTGCCAAATTGGTCCATAGGAGAGGTTCTCCTAAGAATACTTTGGGTATCGTTTTGGACTGAATTGACAAGGGGAGAGACCGTATAGCTCTGCATCAAGTCGGAAGGGTAGGGTTGGAGCATGTCCAAAAGCTCTTCTTCTGAGCTATAGGTGTCCAACCATTTTTTTTCCAGGTTTCTTGGTAAAATAACGGGCATTCGGTCATGAACTTCGGTTACCAGTTCGTTGGGACTGGTAGTTAGGATTAAAAAAGTATGTTGTGATTCACCTGAAACCGTTTCATACTCTTCCCAGATTCCAGCAAAAGCAAAGCATTCTTCTTCCCTAAGGGTAAAGCGATAGGGTATTTTGGTTTTTTTTCCCAATTTTTTCCATTCAAAAAAGCCATCTGCAGGAATCAAACACCTTCTTTTTTGAAAAGAGGATTTAAAAGTTACCTTTTCATGTACAGACTCAGCCCTAGCGTTGATTAATTTGGGAGAAACGGGTTTGTTTTGACCAAAATCAGGAGTAATTCCCCAATAAAAAAAGGAAAATCCCTTGGGGCTGTCCGAGGTAATAACAGGTACCAGTTGGGTAGGAGCAATATTGTACCTAGGCTGAAAATCTACTAGCATTTCCGCTTGAAAACGCTCTTCAAGGTCTATTTTGGTTTTATTGAGGGAATACCTTCCGCACATGATCTAAGAATTCAAGAATTTGTTGGGAAGTTAGCGATCCTGAAGTATAAATTCAATTGCGGCTTCTTCCGAATAGTAGCATGTCCCATTTTTAGAGGAAGTAAATCCCACGTGTCCGCCTTGGTCGGGAAATTCAAAATGTACGACATTCAATTCTTTGGCCAATCGGTAAGGGTAGCAGGACTCACTCAGGAAGGGATCATTTTTTGCATTTAAAATCAGAGCAGGGACTTCAATTTGAGGTAAAAAGGGTAAGGATGAATTGATTTGGTAGTATTCCTCTGCATCACGATACCCGTGCATGGGGCCTGTAAATTCGTTGTCAAAATCTCGGAGCGTTCGGATCCGATTAAATTTTCCCAGTTCCAATTCTTTGGGAAAAATCTGAGCTTTTCTTTCAATTTTTTCCTTCAGGGTTTTAAGAAATAATTTAGCATACACTACATTGACTCCCGAAGAGATTTTATCACAGGAGCTTCCCAAATCTAGAGGTACAGACACGGCTACTCCTTTTTTAAGCTTGGGCAAGGTATTTTTTTTCTCGCCCAGGTATTTTAAGGTAAGGTTTCCCCCCAGGCTGAAGCCAATCAAATAGATGTCATCGTAATTTTTGGAGGCATGTGACACGACCGCGTCTAGATCGTACGTAGCACCACTGTGGTAAAAAATAACTTTGCGATTCAACTCTTTTCCACATCCTCGGTAGTTCCAGGCGAGCACATCAAACCCATGGGCTAACATTTCCTTGCACATGCCTAAGATGTAAGATCTTCTGCTGTTGCCCTCCAAGCCGTGGCTGATGATGACTAATTTTTTACTGTCTTGACGGTACCAATCCAGTTCTAAAAAATCCCCATCGCTTGTTTCTAAGCGCTCTTCTATGGGGTGATTTAAGCTTACCTGACGGAATAGGGGAGGGTAAATTGTTTCTATATGTCTGTTAAAGAGCCATTTAGGTCTTTTGTAAGCAGATCTTTCGCGTAGGGGCATGGGAAGTCTTGGCCAAAAACCGATAGGAAAATACAGGATATAAATTTGAATAAAGCGTTTTTAAAAACTATTTTTGAGCACTTTTATAAAAAACTACAAGCGCTAATTAGAAAATGGCCGAAATCATAAGAATGCCAAAAATGAGTGACACCATGGAAGAGGGTGTGATTGCATCTTGGTTGAAAAAAGTAGGAGACCCGGTGAAGCCAGGAGATATTCTTGCTGAAGTGGAAACAGACAAAGCCACTATGGAACTTGAAGCTTACGAAGAAGGGACTCTTTTGTATGTAGGGGTGAAAGAGAAAGATGCTGTTCCAGTAAATGGAATCATTGCCATCATTGGGGCGAAGGGAGAGGATTACCAGCACCTCCTCCAAGGATCTCCTGCAGCCCAAATCAAGGTTGAGGAGGCAGTTCCTTCCAAGCCGGCTGTGGTAACTCCCCCGGCACCATCTGCAAAGGTGGATACTTCTTCCATTCACGCGCGAGTAGTGACCATGCCTAAAATGAGTGATACCATGCAAGAAGGTACTATTGCGGCTTGGTTGAAAAAAGTTGGAGATCATGTCAAATCAGGTGAAATTATTGCTGAGGTGGAAACAGACAAGGCCACCATGGAATTGGAGTCTTATGAGGACGGAGTCCTTTTGTATATAGGTGTAGAGGCAGGAGGAAGTGTTCCGGTAGATGGAGTGATTGCCGTCATTGGAGAACGTGGTGCCGATTACCAAAGCCTTTTAAAAGCACAGCAAGGTGGTGCACCTACACCAAGAGCGGTAGAAGAAGCTACTGTTTCCACTTCTGTATCAGCAGCCCCTGCTTCGCCTGTAGCTGCGCCAGTAGTCTCTGATCCATCACCAGCCCCTGCTGCTTCAGGTGAACGAGTAAAAGCATCTCCTTTGGCAAAAAAAATCGCCAGTGAAAAGGGAGTGGATATTCGTCAAGTAGCCGGTTCGGGAGAAGGAGGGAGAATTGTAAAAAAAGATATAGAATCTTTCCAATCTGTCGCCCCTTCTAGTGCACCGACAACACCTGCGCCTGTTCTCGTGCCTACTTTGGGACAAGAAAGCTTCAGAGAGGAGAAGGTCTCACAAATGAGGAAAACTATTGCCAAGCGTTTGGCAGAAAGTAAATTTACCGCCCCTCATTTCTACTTGACCATGGAAATCAACATGGACAAGGCCATTGAGGCTAGAAAAAGCATCAACGAGTATGCAGCTGCTAAGATCTCTTTCAACGATATGGTGATCAAAGCCGTAGCTTCGGCCTTGCGTCAACATCCAAAAGTAAATTCAAGTTGGCTGGGAGATACCATTCGCTACAACGACCATATCCATATCGGAATGGCTGTTGCCGTAGAGGAAGGACTTTTGGTGCCAGTGATTCGATTTGCAGACCAATTGTTACTGTCTCAAATTTCAAACTTATCCAAGTCATTGGGCCAAAAGGCCAAAAATAAGGAGCTTCAGCCCAAGGATTGGGAAGGAAATACCTTTACCATTTCCAATTTGGGAATGTTTGGAATTGAAGAATTTACTGCGATCATCAATCCACCGGATGCATGTATCCTAGCCGTAGGGGGGATCAAGGAGACGGTGATTGTAAGGGAAGGTCAAATGAAAATTGGTAATGTGATGAAGGTGACCTTGTCTTGTGACCATAGGGTAGTAGATGGGGCAGAAGGATCTGCTTTCTTACAAACCTTAAAGGGACTGCTAGAAGATCCAGTTCGTATTTTACTTTAAAATTTGATCAAAAAGTCCTGATTATTAGGACTTTTTGTTTTTGTAGATCAAAAATTTACTATGGTCTTTAAGCCTAGATTACTAGTTCAAATCTTGTCAAAAATTCATCTTCATGGAAAAAATCAAATCCACTACCGTAGTCGCTATTCGGCATAAGGGGGAGGTTGTCATTGGAGCAGATGGCCAAGCTACCTTAGGCAATACAGTAGCAAAAAGTACGGTCAAGAAGATCCGAGTGCTTCAAGGAGGTAAAATTGTGACTGGATTTGCTGGATCTACTGCAGATGCTTTTACCCTTTTGGATAAGTTCGAGGAAAAATTAGGTGCTTTTGGAAATAACATGAAGCGAGCAGCCGTAGAACTTGCTAAAGAGTGGAGAATGGATCGCATGCTTAGCCGCTTGGAAGCGATGATGATCGTAGCTGACAAAGAGGATATTTTAATTATTTCAGGTTCAGGGGATGTAATTGAGCCCGATTTGGAGATTGCAAGTATTGGATCAGGTTCTGTATATGCCCAATCTGCTGCTAGAGCGATGAAAAAGTTTGCCCCGCACCTGACTGCCGAAGAGATGGTTCGTGAAAGCCTGCATATCGCTGCTGATGTTTGCATCTATACCAATCACAATTTGGTGATCGAAAAGGTGACCCAATAAGAATACTATCGACGCTATCCTAATTCAAGTCGGAAAAGTATTCCGACTTTTTTTTGTTTGTTCCAAACCACATGAGTCCAATAGGTGTTATAGTGCTATATCATCAGCTACCATGGAAACTGCTACACGTAAGAAGACCAACACAAAAGATTACCGAAAATTGATTATCGATGGATTTGTGACACATCTCTTGGAGCACGGAAGCATGCCCGCTTCCATTTTTAAGTTTGCCAAAGAGCTAGATATGAAGGAGGAAGTGTTTTACACCTACTTCACCTCTTTTGAAGGAGTCAAATCTGCCATTTGGGTACGTATTTTTGAAGATACCCTAGAGGCTGTAGCAACCCAAGAAGTGTACAAAGAATACGCTGTAAGAGAAAAGTTTTTGTCCTTTCTTTACACGTGGATTGAAGAGTTGAAAAAGAACAGGTCTTACCTATTGATTTTATACCAAGATCAGGCTACCGCATTTAAAACCCTGCCCTCAGATGCACGAGAATTTAAGGAGAAGTTTACTGATTTTGCCTCCGAACTCATTCTTGAAGGAAAAGAAACTCAGGAGATTGCTTCCCGCCCATTCATCACTGAGAAATACGATGAAGCACTTTGGTTACAAGTAGCATTTGTGTTCCGTTATTGGATGAGCGATCGTAGTGCGAATTTTGAAAAAACAGATGCTGCCATAGAAAAGTCAGTAAATCTGGCTTTTGACCTGATGGGAAAAAGTGCCTTGGATTCCTTTTTGGATTTTGCAAAGTTTCTTTACCAGACCAAGTAGTTCATGACCGAAAAACTCAGGGAGCAGGGATCCATTCCTGTATCTAAAGTACAGCGTGCGGCAAAATTCATTTCCACAGGAGCAAAGGTGGGAGGAAATTACGTAAAGCATTATGCCAAAAAAATGGTCAATCCTTCCATGAACAAGGAAGAATTGCATCAAAACAATGCTACCGACATCTACAATTCCTTAAGTGAATTGAAGGGCTCTGCCTTAAAAGTGGCACAAATGATGTCCATGGACAAAAATTTACTTCCTAGGGCTTATCAAGACAAATTTACAATGGCACAGTATTCGGCCCCGCCTTTGTCTTATCCCTTAGTTGTTAAAACCTTCCAAAAATATTTTCAAAAAACTCCCGAACAACTTTTCGATTTCTTTTCCCGCACTGCAAAAAATGCGGCGTCTATTGGCCAGGTGCACCAGGCCAGAAAAGACGGCAAACTCTTGGCTGTTAAAATTCAGTATCCAGGCGTAGCTGACTCGGTCAGCTCCGATTTGAAATTAGTACGTCCCTTTGCCCTTCGTCTTCTCAATATGAACGAGAGGGAATTGGATCACTACATGGAAGAAGTGGAAGAGCGCTTGTTGGAAGAGACAGATTACAGGTTAGAAGTTGCCAGGTCTAGAGAAATTTCTGAGGCATGTGATCATATACCTCACCTTCTATTTCCTAGGTATTACGATGCCTTAAGTTCCGAGAGGATCATTACCATGGATTGGATAGAAGGGAAACACATCAAAGAGTGGATGGAAACTAAGCCTAGCCAAACCCTTAAGAATCAAGTAGGACAAGCTTTATGGGATTTTTACCATCACCAGGTGCATCATTTAAAGCAAGTACATGCTGATCCTCATCCGGGCAATTTTATCGTGCAAGAAGACGGAACCTTAGGTATCATTGATTTTGGTTGTGTAAAAGTAATGCCAGAGGAGTTTTATTCAGGATATTTTTCCTTGATCAAGCCTGGACTTACAAAAAACCAAGAGGAATTGGATCATATTTTCTACGCCTTGGACTTTATATCGGATCAAGATACCGATCAGGAGAAAATGTACTTCAAAGGAGTATTTACAGAAATGATTTCATTGCTTGGAAAACCCTTTCATGTGGACCGTTTTGATTTTTCTAAGGATGCCTATTTTGAAGAAATTTTTCGTTTGGGAGATCGCATTTCAAATGACCCCATGTTTAAAAAATCAAGACAGGCTAGGGGATCCAAACATGGGCTTTACATCAATCGTACGTATTTTGGATTGTACAATTTACTCAATCAACTCCAAGCCGAGGTAGTCACCACCAAGCCAGCCTGGCTGAGTTGAAGGTGAAATTTATTATCCCTAAGCGTCAGAAAAAACGCCTTCCAGTTATTTTTCTGCAGTGTAGCTGAGTTTGTAAATGCAATTAGCTACATCATCAGAAATCAATAGACTTCCATCTTTCATTTGCTGTACGTCTACGGGTCTGCCCCAAGCTTCTTGGGTATCTTGATTGAGCCAACCCGATACAAGCACTTCTTCGCCTAGGGCTGTACCTGTACTATCTAATTTTATAACGACCACTTCATAACCAGATTTTTTGCTTCGGTTCCAACTGCCATGTTTGGCTATGATAAGTTGATTTTTGAAAGAAGCGGGGAATTGATCTCCCGTGTAAAATCGTAGGCCCAAGGGTGCGGTATGAGCTCCCAGTTTAGCTACGGGAGGGATGTAGAAGGAGGCCTCTTGTCCTTCGGTCCCAAATTCAGGATCTTGAACTGTACCTGCATGCCAGAAAGGATATCCAAAATGCTGCCCTGGTTCTGTAACTCTATTGAGCTCGCAATCTGGAACATCATCTCCCATCATGTCTCTGCCGTTGTCGGTAAACCACATCACTCCTGTACCGGGATGCCAAGTCATTCCTACGGAATTTCTTACCCCATGGGCAAAAATTTCTGGCTTGGCTCCAGGTGTTTTTACATCTAAGCGGGTAATGCTTGCAAAAATAGGGTCCTCGGATAAACAGATATTGCAAGGGGCTCCCACCGGGACATAAAGTTTTCCTTCGGGCCCAAAAGCAATAAATTTCCACCCGTGGTGAGTCTCTTCAGGATACCCATCGTATACTACCTCGTAAGTAGGCGTTGCCAAGTTATTTTTTATGTCTTTGAAACTTAAAATTCTTGAAACTTCCGCTACGTACAAGTCCCCATCCTTGTAGGCCACCCCGTTAGGCATCTGCAAATCAGTGGCAAGGATGTATTTTACATCCGCTTTTCCGTCCCCGTTTTCATCTAGGAGGGCATAAACGTTTTTCTCTTGCCTATTTCCTACAAAGACAATCCCCTCCTCAGTAAGGGCCATGGAGCGAGCATTGGGGACATCCGCAGCCCATACCTCTATGGAAAACCCATCCGGGAGCTGGAGTTGGTCCAGGAATACCTCGGCTTTGGCTGTATCGATGGACACTTTGGTGCCCACTTGGGAATTGGTGTTTGTGTCTTGATCACCTTTGCAGGAGATGGTTAGGAAGAAAATGCCAATTAGAGTGAGCGGGGAAAGAGATTTAAGAAATGCCATAGGAATAAATTTACACCTAAATTTAATGGAATACTTTACAGTTTGATTCTGAATAGCGCCGAGTATTGGTTAATTTTGCGGCATGTTATCGATCAGTAACTTATCTTATTTCATTGGAGGTCGTCCGCTTTACGAAAATGCCAATCTTCACATCAAGCCCAAAGATAAAATTGGACTTGTAGGACAGAATGGAACGGGCAAATCTACCTTGTTGAAAATCATTCATGGGGACATGCAGGCCACCACAGGGGAGGTACAAAAAGCCAAAGACTGTACTCTGGGTTTTTTGAATCAGGATTTACTTTCTTACCAGTCTGACGATAGTATTCTAGATGTAGCCTTGGCTGCATTTAAAGATACCTTGGCCATCCAAGATGAAATAGAAAAAGTATTGAAGCTCATGGAGACGGATTATTCGGAAGAAATAATCCACAGGCTTGCAAACTTGCAGGATAGATTTGAGTCGAATGAAGGCTACACCATTAAGGCCAAGGCAGAAGAAGTTCTAGAAGGAATAGGATTTCAAACCAGCGACTTGAAAAAGCCTCTGCGTCAATTTTCTGGAGGTTGGAGAATGCGGGTGATGCTTGCAAAATTATTACTGGAAAAGCCTTCCTTACTCATGCTGGATGAGCCTACCAACCACCTAGATTTGCCTTCCATACAGTGGGTAGAAAATTATTTGAAAAACTACGAAGGAGCCGTGATTGTGGTTTCTCACGACCAAACTTTCCTAGATAATTGTATCAGTACCACCGTAGAAGTAGCTAACCAAACCCTCACTTCTTATCCAGGCAACTATTCCTTTTATAAGGAAGAAAAAAAGTTGCGCATGGAGTTGCAGCAAAATGCCTTTGAGAATCAACAGCAACTGATCAAGCAGACGGAACGATTTATTGAGCGGTTTAGGGCAAAAGCAACCAAATCAAATCAGGTGCAATCTCGAATCAAGGCCTTAGATAGAATGGAGCGAGTGCATGAAGTGGTCAATGACGAGGCATTTGTAAACTTTAAATTCAAATTTTCTCAGAAATCAGGCAGAAATGTGTTGACCCTTGATCAGGTATCCAAATCCTACGGAGACTTGACCATTCTATCTCAAACCAGTGCCAGAATTGAGCGGGGAGACAAAATTGCCCTCATTGGAGCAAATGGCAAGGGAAAATCCACGCTGCTCCGCATCTTAGCAGGCACAGAGCCCATGCTAGGTTCTAGGGCCGAAGGACACCAGGTCATAGCTTCCTTTTTTGCCCAGCACCAATTGGAAGCACTGACCCTGGACAATGAAATCCTTCAGGAAATGGCTCAAGCAGGAAGTGGAAAAACAGAATTGGAATTGAGAGGGGTTTTGGGATGTTTTTTGTTTTCCAACGAAGAAGTCTACAAAAAAATTAAGGTATTGTCAGGAGGTGAAAAATCTCGAGTAGCTTTAGCGAAAACCTTGATTTCCGAAGCCAATTTTCTATTACTGGACGAGCCTACCAACCATTTGGATTTTCAATCGGTCAATATCCTCATTCAAGCTTTACAGCAATATGAGGGTACCTTTATTACAGTTTCTCACGATAGGCATTTTATCCAGGGGGTTGCCAATAAGATTTGGTACATAGAGCAACACCAGATTAAGGAGTATCCCGGTACCTACGAAGAATTTGAGTTTTGGAGAGGCCAGCAACTAGAAGCCAACTCTTTGCCTCAAGAGTTGAAAAAGACGAAAGAAATTACTACCTCAGTACTCTCGACGGAGGATTTCCAAGGGGCGAAGAAAGAAATTAAAAGAATGGAAGAGCAACTCTCCTCTTTGGAGAGAGAAATTGAGCAGCTGGAAGTAAAAAAGTTAGATCTCGAAAAAATTCTAGCGCAACCAGAGCTTTATTTAGACGAAAGCAAAGCTCAAGAATGCCAACGCAGCTATCAAGATATTCAACAAAAACTACAGGAGTCCACCACTTCTTGGGAAAATCTGGTAGATCAACTTTCCAGCAAAAAAATACCATTTTCTTAGAAGAAAATTTCAGCCATGAGATACTTGTTTTTCATCTTTTTCATTTTTCAATTGCCTCTTCTGGGGTTTTCTCAAGTGCTCAAAGATTCTGTATTTGTAGATCACATTCTCTCCGTTAGGTTATACCCCCAAGGATCAGAATTTGCAAATCAATTGAACTCACCTCTCATCACCCTTGGAGAGGATAGGGGCCTACAATTGATTTTTGATGATTTGGCTTATGATCCGGAACTGTATACAGCCAAATTGATTCATTGCGATGCAAATTGGCAAAAATCTGCCCTGCGAGATACTGATTTTTCCCTTAGTTTCAATCAATTTACGATCCAAGATTATTCCTATTCAGTCAATACTCGGGTACCTTACATTCATTACTCCTTTGCAGTGCCCAAGGTCAGTAAATCTGGCAATTACGTGTTGATGGTCTACAAAAATAGAAATGAAGCTCTGCCCGTACTGACCAAAAGATTTATGGTGTTGGAAAATTTAGCACCTGTGGCTGCAGTCCTGGTGCCTCCGACCCAAACGGAAGATCGAACTGCCTTACAGCAGCTCAACGCTACAGTTAATTACTCCAAATTGGAGGTGATCGATCCCAAAACTCAAGTAAAAGTCTTGATAAGACAAAATCAGCACTGGGATAGAATCAAGTTTCTTAAAGCCCCTACTTTTTTAAATCAAAGCAGCAAGCTGCTTAGGTACGAGTCATTTAATGGAGAAAATACCTTTCGAGCCGGCAATGAGTTTCGTTTTGTGGACCTTCGTTTTATCCGAAGTAGGGGAGTAAATGTAGCTTTTATCAAGGTAGAGGAATCCCTCGTCCTAGCTGATGCCATGGTAGATCAACCTAGACCTAGCATCGCTTATAATCAGTATTTGGATCTCAATGGTCTTTACCTGGTGCAGACCTTGGATAGACCTGGAGGAAATCCTGAGGTGGAAAGTGAGTATGTCTACACCACCTTTTACCTGAAAGACAATCCTGGAAAAGAAATTGTGCTGTTGGGCGCATTGAGTCAATGGGGTAGAATCCCCGAGGCCAAAATGGTATTTGACACCAAAAAAGAAATGTATTCAACGACCCTGCTCCTCAAACAAGGATGGTACGATTATCAGTTTGCATACACTTCAAAATCAGGGGAATTGAATTCGGAACCTCTGGAAGGAAGTTATTTTCAAACCGAAAACGAATACGAAGTATTTGTATACTACAGAGGGCTAGGTTCCCGTTACGATCAGTTGGTAGGCTATGCTTACCTTAGGCCCAATAAGCGAAGATTTTAAAAAAATAATCCCCTTATGAGGGGATTATTTTGATAGGAAAATTTTTAAACTTCTTCCAGGGGCTCTTCCGTTTCGGAAGGAGCTACATTTTGCCTAGTTCTATCTCGATCTCCTCCCTTGTAAGGAACAAATCCCTCTCGTTTGAATTTGTAGGGAGTAGTGCGGGTTTCCGAAGCATGGATTGCCAAGTCCATCATACCAAATCCTTTGTGAGTAAAGGCTCCTAGTCCACATTTAAATACAAAGTCTTGTACTTCTGGAGCCGCGTATAGGGTAAATGGTAGGGTATATCCTCTGACTTCGTACTTGACGTCCAAATCGTACACGGCATAAATCCGAGCAAATTTCTTTTGCTGCTCTTTTAACTTATTGACGTACACCATATCGGGCACTACTTGAAATTTGTAGAATGACTCCAACTGTTCGGGAGTGTACCATCCTGACTTTTCCATTCTCGTCAAGGTGGACTCGTAAAGCAAGTCGGAAAATTCATCGCTATCTGGATTGATGAAGCGCTTACCTGCTTCTTCGTTGAATGCAGGAGTGATGAGCACCAAGGGAGAAATACAAACAAACTTATTGGAAACCTCCAAGGTAGGTTCCACCTCAAGTTCGGTATATTCCGGGGAAAGAATTAAGTTTCCTAATTCAATCTTGGACGCAGCAAATACCTGTTCTAGAAGGTAATCCATAAATTCTTCGTTTTGAGAAGAAAGAACTAGGGTGACTAGGCTAGAGTAGTAATGTAGGCCACTTCTGCTCACCTTGGTTTGCCCTTTCAATCCCGAAAAATTGAAGAAGTTATAGTTGTAAAACTCTTCTCTTCCACCCTTGATGATCAGGCCTTTAAGAAACTGAGCTAGGATGTATTGGTGATGGAAAGGCAAAAAGGAGCCTTTGTTTTTTAAGGAAAATATCAGACGAACTCTCACGGTATAGAAAAATAAAATGAAATAAAATAGACAAGAAAACGGTTAAAATGCTATCTAGAAAATGGCTAATAAAGTTAATATTATTTTTATTCAATTTTCAAACATTGAACCTAAAATGCATAATATCACCATCTTGCACCACGTAATCTTTGCCTTCTATAGCGATTTTGCCATTTTCTCTACAACCTGCTTCGGTTTTAAATTGTTTGTAATCTTCCAATCCTATGACTTCGGCTTTGATAAATCCGCGCTCAAAATCCGTATGGATGACTCCAGCCGCTTGAGGAGCTTTCCATCCCTTGCGAATGGTCCAAGCCCGCACTTCCTGAACCCCAGCAGTAAAGTAGGTAATCAAATTTAAAAGGGCATAGGCTCCAGAAATTAATTTATTTAGCCCGCTTTCTTCCAAGCCATATTCTGAGAGAAACATAGCTTTTTCTTCTGGATCTTCAAATTCTGCAATTTGAGATTCTATGGCAGCACAAAGAACAATCACTTCGGCCTGTTCTTCTTTTACTTTTTCCCGAAGTTGGGTGACAAATTTATTTCCCGTATGTAGGCTGGCTTCGTCTACATTGGCTACGTAAAGAACAGGCTTGATGGTTAGCAAGTGCAACTCTTTCACGGCTTCTAAGTCCTCTTTATCAACCTCAATCCCCCTGGCATTCACCCCCTGAGTTAATCCATCTTTGAATCGCTGAAGGGTATCCAATTCTTTTCTAGCCTTAGCATCACCTGATTTTGCAATTTTTTCAATGCGTTGAATCTTTTTTTCTACGGATTCTAAGTCTTTCAATTGCAATTCGGTGTCAATCACTTCTTTATCAAAAATGGGATCTACTCCACCTGCTACGTGTACCACGTTACTATCTTCAAAACAACGAATGACATGGATAATGGCATCTACTTCTCGAATGTTGGCCAAAAACTTGTTGCCCAAGCCTTCGCCTTTAGAGGCTCCTTTCACCAGTCCTGCGATATCTACAAATTCAATAATGGTTGGCACTACCCGCTGAGGATTGACAAGCCCCTCTAGGATCTGCAACCTAGGGTCGGGGACAGACACCACGCCTACATTGGGTTCTATGGTGCAAAATGGGTAATTCGCTGCTTCTGCTTTTGCGCTGGATAGCGCATTAAACAAAGTAGATTTACCCACATTGGGAAGACCTACTATGCCACATTGTAATGCCATTACGTGCTAGATTTAATTTTAAATATGCGGTAAGATTTGTACCCGTGATAAAATTCCAAGACCGCTACTCGAAAGATGGTGTAAACGGGAATGGCAAAAATCATTCCGCTGATGCCTGTAATTTTTGCTCCGGCAAAGATAATCACAAAAATTTCAAGGGGGTGTACTTTTACAGATTTAGAAAAAATCATAGGCTGTAAAAATATATTGTCGATGAGGTGGACGACTGCCGAAACAGAAATGATGCGAAATAAGAAATAGCTGTAATCCAAATCCGTTTCAAAGTTGCCCGTAGATATCCCAACTACAATCCCAAAGACGGTACCTAATATGGGGCCACCATAAGGAATGAGATTTGCAATTGCCGCAAAAAGGGCGATAGTGAGCGCATACTCTATATCTACCAAGCTTAATCCTGCTGCGGTGAGGAAAAAAATAGCCAACACCTGAATCAAAAGCCCAAAAAGGTAATTCGTCAACAGCTTTTCTATTTTGGTAAACGTGGCTACTGAAAGTTCAAAATAAGCGTTAGGAATAAGATTTAATAAATTTCTTCTGAGGATTCCATTTTCTAAAAGAAGGAAAAATGTAATAAAAGCCACTGCAAAAATCCCAACCAAAACTTTGGTGGTAAGCGTGATAACTTGGCTAATAAATCCACCTATGTCAAATTTACTTAAGCTGGAAAGAACCGCATCTTTGAGTTGGATCATCAATAACCCCGGCTTGTTTTCAATCAGCTGGTACTTGATCAAAAAGCGCTCCAGCTTTTCCAAGGGCACTTCTACTTGCAAGTACAGGCTATCCAGATCCAATTCACTTAATAAAATTATTTGCCTATTGATAACTGGAAAAAATATCAATCCCAACAAAAAAATGAATGATACCACGGCAGCATAGGAAACCAAAATGGCTATCCATCTAGGTATATGCTGTCCTGCCACATGCACCTCGTTAATTTGGTTAGTAACAGGCCTCAAAAGTGAAGCTAAAATTAAAGAAATCAGGAGGTAGAGTGAGATGCTAGAAAAATACCATCCTATCCCTAAGAAGGTCAGAAAAAACAGGAGTAGGTAGATAAAAAACTTTTGCATGGAGGTGAAATAGAAAAGGAGGCAAAGCCTCCTCAAATATACTTCAGTAAATCAAATCAATCACGATTCCTGGATTGGATTATTCCCAACGCAGCTCGTCATTCAATTCATTTTCTGAATCTTCATTTTCAAATTGCTCAAAATCAAAATCAGGAAGTAATTCAGTTTTTACATGATCTAATGCCTCATTTAGCGCTTGTACAAATTTGAAGAAGTCTTCTTTGTAGAGAAAGATTTTATGCTTTTCATAACTAAAACCATCTCCATCCATTCGACGCTTACTTTCAGTGATGGTTAGGTAATAATCGTTGCCACGGGTTGACTTGATATCAAAAAAATACGTCCTTTTGCCAGCTTTAACCTTTTTAGAGAAAATTTCATCTCTATCGTATCCTCGGTGATCTTCCAATGTAAATTTAAATTAAGTGATGGGTTGATTAGGTATTGTGCTTCTAAGATAAGTGAAAAGTAGCGTAGAAATCAAAGGATTTGCCTGCTTTTTTTTAAGAATCTGTAAAAAATTAGGTACAAGTGGGCTTTTTTTTGAAACAAACTTTTTTGTGTTAAACATTATTTCTGCCATAATCTCAAATAAAATCGAAAAATTAACTCAGGAAATGTAGGAGTTGAATTTTTACTTGTCGCACCTAAAATCTGCTATTTTTATTGACAGACGAACCCCTAACGCAAAAAAAAAGGCTGTTTCTCCAATGAAACCGCCTTTTAGCAGGGTCGCTAAATTTATTCTCCGTGCAAGTATGCTTTTTTGGAAAGTAATTCTTCTTGAGTTTCTCTGTGATCTGGATCGTCTACGCAGCAATCTACAGGGCAAACTGCGGCACATTGAGGTTCCTCGTGGAATCCATTACATTCGGTGCATTTATCCGAAACGATGTAATAAAACTCATCCGAGATTGGGGTTTGTTTTTCCGTAGCAGGCACTACCGTTCCATCAGGTAGGGTGACTTCCTTGAGATTCGTTCCTCCTCCCCAAGTCCATTCGATTCCCCCCTCGTAAATTGCTGTATTGGGGCACTCTGGTTCGCATGCACCACAGTTGATGCATTCGTCTGTAATCATTATTGCCATAGGTAATCGTATTTAGGGTCAAAGTTACACTCTCCCTAACATTGCAGCAACAGAATTGTTAGGGATTTGCGATTAATTTTACGATTTACACCCGCCTTTTGGATACTTTTGCACCATGGCATTCCTTCTTTCCGACAGAATTGCAGCCTTTATCAAATTAGGCCAACAACTAGCTTCTCTTACAGAAGAGGAGAAATCTACACTCTTCTACCAAGCGCAGCAACAAAACTCTTGGTTCACCTTTTCTTCCTTAGCACAGGCCATAGAGGGACTTCAAGTAATGTTATTAGAAGAAGACCTGAATCGGTGGATTTCTACTTATGATAATAAAGAACCCGCTAGACCAAGAGAAATTGGCATTATGATGGCGGGCAATATCCCTGCGGTAGGATTTCATGACCTTCTCTGTGTATTGCTCACGGGACATAGGGCTTGTGTCAAACTCAGCTCTTTAGATATAGTCCTTATGCAATGGCTAATTAACCAACTTACCTCCCTAGAACCCCGATTTTCTCAGCGGGTGGTAGTTGAGGAAATGCTTAAGCAAAAGGAGGCCTACATCGCCACCGGAAGTGATAATTCTGCCCGATACTTTACCTATTATTTTGGGAAATATCCCCACCTGATCCGATCCAATCGAACTTCAGTAGCTGTCCTTTCAAAGCATACTTCCGATGAGGACTTGCAAAAATTAGGCGAAGACGTGTTTTCCTATTTTGGATTGGGATGCAGGAATGTCTCCAAGGTATTTTGCTCGGAGGAAAGTCAGCTCCAAAGACTACTAGAGATATTTTCTCGCTTTCAGGAGGTAGCTTCTCACCACAAGTATTTTAATAACTACGAATACAATAAGTCAATTTTTCTGGTCAACGGAACTCCCCATTTGGACAATGGGTTTTTGCTGCTCCATCAGTCCAAAGAATTGGTATCCCCAATTGGGGTACTTTATTACGAGCTTTTCGAGGAGGAAGAAAAGCTAAAAGAAGAGCTGAAGCGCTTGGAATCAACTATTCAATGCATAATAGCAGATGCCTCTTTTTCCCTACCGGGGGTAATTCCCTTTGGAAAATCTCAATTTCCCCAAGTGTGGGATTATGCGGATCGGGTAGATACGATTGCCTTTTTGCTAGGACTAGAAAGGAAATAACTTCATCCTCTAATTATTTATTATCCAGGGTGTTCTTTCCTTGTGTCTATATGTTCTTTTTTTATTTAGGATAACCTTCATTTCAGCATTCTCGTTACCTTATTTGCTGCTTTTTCCTATATTCGCAGTCGAAAAAAATAGATTCTTTAATTTACCAAACCTTAGACTAAAATGGCGTTTGATATCGAGATGATCAAAGCAGTATATGCTCGAATTCCTGAGCGTATTGCTGCAGCTAGAAAAGCTGTGGGAAAGCCACTTACCTTGACTGAAAAAATTTTGTATGCCCACCTGACTGAAGGAGCGGCAAATCAGGCCTTTCAACGAGGAGTATCCTACGTAGATTTTCAACCCGATCGTGTGGCCATGCAGGACGCCACTGCACAGATGGCCCTATTGCAATTTATGCAAGCCGGCCGATCCAAGGTAGCAGTTCCCTCTACAGTTCATTGCGATCATTTGATTCAAGCCGAGGTAGGAGCCGACAAGGACTTGAGTAAGGCAAAAGATAAAAACAAAGAAGTTTATGATTTTCTTGCCTCTGTTTCCAACAAATATGGAATTGGATTTTGGAAACCTGGAGCAGGTATCATTCACCAGGTCGTGCTGGAAAATTATGCCTTTCCAGGGGGAATGATGATTGGAACGGATTCCCATACCCCCAATGCAGGGGGACTTGGTATGATTGCCATTGGAGTGGGAGGGGCAGACGCCTGTGACGTGATGTCGGGATTACCTTGGGAACTTAAATTTCCTAAATTGATTGGGGTAAAACTGACAGGTAAAATGTCAGGCTGGACTTCAGCTAAAGATGTGATCTTGAAAGTAGCAGGTATCCTGACCGTAAAGGGAGGCACTGGAGCTATTGTAGAGTACTTTGGAGAAGGAGCACGCTTTTTGTCTGCTACAGGAAAAGGCACTATCTGTAACATGGGTGCAGAAATAGGCGCAACCACTTCTATTTTTGGATTTGATGAAAAATCAGCAGCCTATTTATCAGGCACGGGAAGAGCCGATATTGCCCAGCTTGCCACAGGGATAGCAGATCATCTTACTGGAGACCCAGAGGTCTATGCAAATCCCGAAAATTTTTTTGATCAAGTCATTGAAATCAATCTTTCCGAACTAGAGCCCCATGTCAATGGGCCCTTCACTCCAGATTTGGCATGGCCTATTTCCAAATTTGCTGCTGCGGTCAAAGAAAATGCTTGGCCGGCGAAGCTGGACGTAGGATTGATAGGTTCGTGTACCAACTCCTCTTACGAGGATATTTCTAGGGCAGCTTCTTTGGCTCAGCAAGCGGTAGATAAAAAATTAGTCGCCAAATCCGAATATACCATTACCCCAGGTTCTGAACAAGTACGCTACACTGTCGCAAGAGATGGATTTTTAGCCACTTTTGAGAAAATGGGAGGAGTGGTCTTGGCCAATGCCTGTGGTCCATGTATAGGACAATGGGCACGACATGGAGCGGAAAAGCAGGAGAAGAATTCTATCATTACTTCTTTCAACCGAAATTTTGCAAAGCGTGCGGATGGAAATCCAAATACCCATGCCTTCGTGGCTTCTCCGGAAATCGTAACGGCACTAGCCATTGCAGGAGACCTTACCTTTAATCCCCTCACCGATACCCTAACCAATTTGGATGGAAATCAGGTCAAATTGGATGAACCTAAGGGATTGGAATTGCCTTCAAAGGGCTTTGCAGTGGAAGATGCGGGGTATCAAGCACCAGCCGAAGACGGATCCAAAGTTCAAGTATTGGTTTCCCTAACTTCAGATCGTTTGCAATTGCTTGATTCTTTTCCCGCTTGGGAAGGAGTAGACTTAAAAGGCTTGAAATTGTTGATCAAGGCAAAAGGAAAATGTACTACCGACCATATTTCTATGGCAGGACCTTGGCTGAAATACAGAGGACATTTGGATAATATTTCCAATAATATGCTCATTGGTGCAGTAAATGCCTTTACTGATGCCACCAATTCGGTGAAAAATCAACTTACAGGAGCTTATGGAGAGGTCCCTGCTACCCAACGAGCCTATAAGGCAGCAGGAATTGGCTCTATTGTGGTTGGAGACGAAAATTATGGAGAGGGTTCTTCTAGAGAGCATGCGGCCATGGAACCAAGATTTCTTGGTGTCAGAGCCATCTTGGTAAAGTCTTTTGCTCGAATTCATGAGACCAACTTGAAAAAACAGGGCATGTTGGCTTTGACCTTTGCCAATCCTACAGATTACGATTTAATTCAAGAAAATGATTCTATAGATATCTTGGGATTAAGCAGTTTTGCGCCTTCCAAGCCCTTGCAAGTAGTATTGCACCATCAGGACGGAAGTAGCCACAGTATCCTAGCCAATCACACCTACAATGAAGGACAAATTGAATGGTTTAAAGCAGGAAGCGCCTTGAATTTGATTAAGGCAGCAAGGGCTTAATATAACTTATACCTTTTTTGAAACCGTGAGGAGAAACTCCTTACGGTTTTTTTATTTGAAAAATCTTTAGGAATTACAAGGACCTTGCCTTTTCTAGGTACTCCTGCACCAAATCCATATCAGGGTAGCTTTGAGCTAGGTCCTCCAAAAAACTTAGAGCAGCAACTTTTTCTCCCTTAAGCGTGTAATAAATTCCTTTATTACGCAGGGCAAAAGGATTGCTAGAATTCATGGCCAGACTTTGGTTGATCAGCGCAAGTCCTTCTTCTACTTCATTGAGGTACAAGAGATACAGCCCTTTGTTGTTGTAAAAATAGGCTTGACTCTTATCTAGGGTAATGGCCTTTTCTACTGCCTCCAAGGCCCCTTCGTAATTTTTTTCCTCAAATAAAATCATGGACCTCAGGTTATGCAAATTGGGTTCCATGGGATTAATTTGTTCTGCTTTTTCTAAAATAGCCTTTGCGGAGTCAAGCTGGTCCTGGTAATAAAATAGGGTAGCCTGGTTTACCAAAATATCTGAATTGTCTGGAGCCAATTGAGCAGCTATCCTAAAAGCAATCAGTGCCTCATCAAAATTCTTCAACTTTTCTTCTGTAAGACCACGTAAAAAATACGGTCTCCAATCCTTTGGAGCCAGTTTTTCTAAGGACTTTGCATCCTCTCTAGCTTTGTAAAATTCTCCAAAATCAAGGTAGGTAAGGCCACGTTGAAAAAAAGCGTCTTCGTAGCTGGATCGGTATCGGATCGCAGAACCAAATGCTTCTATAGCTGGCTCCCATTGCTGCAGCTGCAGGTGGGCCAATCCTTTGTTGTAGAAGGCATCCGAAAATGTGGAATCTAAACGTATGGCTTCCAGATAAAATTCTATGGCTGAATTGGGATCATTTTCATCCATTTTTTCATTTCCTTTTAAAAAGAATCTACCTTTTTTATCTTCTAAGCTATCGCAACTCGAAGATAGGAAGATGCCAAGAAGCAAAATCGAAAGCACAGTGGGTTTGAATTTCATGGAATTGGACTTAAAATTCTTTTTTCTTAAGGGAAAAAGGTACTCACTAAGTTTTATTCGTGATTCTGATCCGGCTTTTTTTTAGCTAGGGAGAAGACCACTTCTTTTCAATAAAGCATCTTGCTTGGGTTCTCTTCCTCTAAATCTGGCATACAGAATTGAGGGATGTTCGCTTCCTCCAGTGGAAAGGATATTTTTTTCAAAAGAC
>VGMU01000044.1 GCA_016866385.1 Bacteroidota bacterium | reverse complement strand
GAGTGTTTTGCCAGATCATCTTCACCTCTTGATCAAGGTTCCAGGTAATATTTCGGTAGACCAACTCGCCAAAGAAGTGAAGTACAGGATATGTACCAAGCTAGAGGAAGAGGGGCTCGCCGAATGCCTTGAATGGGACGAAGAATACTATGCCCACTCGGTGAGTTTGAATCGCTTGTCTACAGAGAAAAGCCTCTTGGACAGGCAAGAGTACAAGCACAAAGAGATTTCCCTTTCTGAGGAATTGAAATTTTTAGGTTTATAAAAAAAATCCTGAGCAGGCTCTGGATTTTTGCTTAGGTAGTCCAACTCATGGGATACCCAGGATCTACGAATTCAAGAGCTTCGGTGGTGAGTTCTAGGGGATTAAATGTATCCAACATCACCGCATATTCATGGGTTTCCTTGGACCCAAGCGATTTTTCTACTGTGCCTGGATGAGGTCCATGGGGCAAGCCGCCCATATGTAGCGTAAAAGACCCTCTATCTATCCCTTTTCTACTCATAAATTCGCCTTCAGCGTAATACAATACCTCGTCAGAATCAATATTCGAATGGTTGTAGGGTGCAGGAATGGCCAAGGGGTGGTAATCAAATAATCTGGGCACGAAGGAACATACCACAAATCCAGCTGCTTGGAAGGTTTGATGCACGGGAGGAGGTTGGTGTATTCTTCCGGTGATGGGTTCAAAATCATAAATGGACAAGGCATAAGGGTAGAGGTATCCATCCCAGCCCACAATATCTAAAGGACTGTGTGCGTAGTGATAGGGAAAAAGTTGGCCTTGCTTTTTTATTTGAATGAGGTAATCCCCTTTTTTGGTTTCTACCAGCAATTCCTGTGGTAGGCGGATATCTCGCTCGCAATAGGGGGAATGTTCCAAAAGTTGCCCCACTTCGTTTCTATACCGCTTTACTGTTTCTATGGGGCCTTGGGATTCCATGACCAAGAGCCGGAGTGGACCTTCTTCCTCAAATTCAAATCTGTAAATGGTCGTACGTGGGATAACCACATAATCCCCTTTTTTTACTTCTAATTTTCCAAATTGGGAATACAGGATTCCGTTTCCATCGTGAATGTAAATGAGCTCGTCTCCGTCTGCATTTTTAAAATAATAGTCCATTTTTCTCTGTTTTGGACTGCAAATCCCCATCATCACATCTTTGTTGATCAGAAGCATGCGTCTTGCACTGAGGTAATCCTCCCCCGTGAGGGCAATACCTGCGGTTTTGAGGTGGGTTTGCTGTAAGCCATGAGTGCTGGCAGCGGTCCAGCGGTAAGGTTGGGGCTCCCCTATGGATTTGACTTCATTGGGATTATGGATATGATAAAGTATGGAATAAATCCCAGAAAACCCCTTGGAGCTAACCAACTCCTCTTTGTAGAGGCTTCCATCGGGTTGTCTAAATTGCGTATGTCTTTTTGGGGGAATTTGTCCTAAGCGTGCGTAGTATGCCATGGTTTTGGGTGTATATTCGCTACTAAAATAAAAGTATTCCTCGTTTGATGGTGGAGATGCTGGTGTTTTTTCTCAACAATACAATTTTGCATTTGTTTTTCTATTAAATCGATGAAACCATTAATCCTTATCTTTTGCCTCTTGGTTAGTTATTTTCATGCCTTTTCCCAAATTTCCTCCAAAGCTCAGCTAGTATGGTCAGATGAATTTGATTCCAATGGACTTCCTTGCCCAGAGAAGTGGAGCTATGAAGTAGGTGATCACGGTTGGGGCAACAATGAACGGCAATTTTATACCCAATTGGAGGCTAAGAATGCACGGGTAACTGGGGGAATGCTGGTGATTGAAGCACATCAAGACCTAAAGTTTCCCAAAGGATATTCCTCGGCCAGGTTGGTGACCAAAGAAAAAGGTGTTTGGGAGTATGGATATGTGGAGGTTAGAGCCAAATTGCCTCGGGGAAGAGGTACCTGGCCTGCCATTTGGATGCTGCCCCAAGAAAATCGCTTGGGAAGCTGGCCAAACAGCGGAGAAATAGACATCATGGAATACGTGGGCCATGATCCAGGAAGGGTATATGGTACCGTGCATACCGAAGCATTCAATCACCTCAAAGGGACTCAAAAAGGGGGACAGGAAGTTCTGCCTGCTCTAGAGGATGAATTTCATACCTATGCTATCGATTGGAAGCAGGATCGCATAGACTTTTTTATCGATGGAAAAAAGTACTTCACTTTTTCAAATTCGGGTAAAGGGTCTTCGGAGTGGCCTTTTGATCAACCCTTTTATCTTTTGCTTAATTTGGCCGTAGGAGGAAATTGGGGAGGAAAAGAAGGTATAGACGAAAGCATTTGGCCTCAACAATTTCTTGTGGATTACGTTCGGGTGTATGACCATAAACCCGAATAATCGGATGTTGAAATTTGTTGAACCATAGGATTAATTTAAAGCAGGCGTAATTTTATCATCTGGAGATTTAAACCTATTTACTTATCCAAAAAAGTGAAAAGAAGAAGACGATTAGCATTTTTCATCATTTTGGGATTGTTGTTGATGCTATATGGAAAAAATCTGTTAGAAAGGCAGTCTTTTCGAAATATCAGTACTGCCTTAACCGAAGTGTATGAAGATCGTTTGCGTGTGGAAAGCTATATTTTTCAAATTTCAGAGAAGCTTTTCCAAATCCAAAAATTAATTGATCATTGTGACTTGGGCTACGATTATTCTAAAGTCATAGAAGAGATTTCAGCAGAGCAAAAAGGTATTTTAGATTTGGTTGCTGCATTTGAAGCGACACAACTCACCCCAGAAGAGGCTGTTTTGTTAGGGGATTTTAAGCAAATCATCTAGAAGGATTTAAGCATAAAAAATTACCAGCTCCTCTATACGGATTCTTCTGGGGTAAACCTACAACTGGTCAATGTTTACGATCAGAAAATTGCTCGCGCTCAAAGTGATTTGGATAAGTTGAGTGAGATTCAAATAGAAGAAGGAGAAAAGTTGGTGGGAAAAGCTAAAACCTTGATCAATCGCTCTCAGATATGGGCTCAATTCGAATTGGCTCTACTTCTTGTTTTGGTGGTAGTTATCTATTATTTCTTATTCAAAAAGCCTCTTTTTTCGGAGTAAGGGTAGCTCATTGGAGGGGCCAGTTCACCCTAACCTTTTTAAAGGAATAGGATAGAATTAAAAAAAACTGCCTGCCTTTATTTAAGGCAGGCAGAAATGAAGACCTAGGATTAGGCCCAGGCCCGATCTCCTTTTTTGTACTCCACACAAGGGTCAAATCGTCCCGGTGTTTCTTGGTATCGGAGCGCTTGGGTAGCCCCGATCTCTGAACTAAAGTAGCCCAGCACGGTCAAATCCCGAAGCATGTGGATGATCTCAGGCTGCTTTTCTTCCCCACTGGCCACGTACTTTTGGTGCAGTGAATTGAGAAATGCCAAGCGGTCTTCTGCTGTCCCTTTCGTAAAGTCTATCCCTTTTTCTGCTTTGAAATCCGTGCGAATGGTATTCAATCCGGTAATAAAAGTGGTTTGCTGCTTGACATCGTAGCATTCCTTCACCATCATCTGGATAAATTCTCCGATTTTGGTAGCCTTCGCCCCTGGGGTATTGGTAGTGGGGATGATGGTTTCTCCAATTTCATCCAAAAAGGCCAAATCTTCGGCGCTAAAGTTCAAATCCTTTAGCTGTGAATCGGGTGCACATCCGGTTAGAATTGCGGTTGAACCGATGACTGTTCCTCCCATCAGGAGAACCACAGATTTGAGCGCGTCTCTTCTATTTATTAAGGTCATGTTCGTGTCGGATTAGAGGTTTTGCTTTTTCAATTCTTCAACGGCAAAAGCAGCTGCTCTTGCGGTAAAGGCCATGTAGGTAAGGGAAGGATTTTGGGCTGCAGCAGAAGTCATGCAAGCTCCGTCGGTAACGAATACGTTTTGGGCATCCCATACCTGATTGTTGCCATTCAATACGGAGGTTTTGGGATCTCGTCCCATACGCGCGGTACCCATTTCGTGAATCCCTTGTCCAAAGGTGTATCCATTGTCATAGGTCTTCACATTTTTAAATCCAGCTACTTCGAGCATTTCTGCGGCATCATTCATCATATCCACCCGCATTTTTTTCTCATTTTCTTTGATTTCCGCATTCATGACCAAGGCTTCCATGCCCCATTTGTCTTTTACCGTATCACTCAACTTGATGTGGTTTTCGTGGTAGGGCAGGATTTCCCCAAAGGCAGTAATGCCCATGGACCAGGGTCCTGGCTCGGTAAGTGCTTCCTTCATCGGGCCACCTAGACCTAACTCGGCTACGTCTCTGCTCCATCCACTTCGGCTGGCACCTCCTTGGTATCCAAAGCCTCGAATGTAATCCCGCTTGTCGCCATTCACGTTTCGGAAGCGAGGGATATATAAGCCTGTTGGGCGCTTGCCAAAATAGTATTTGTCCTCAAATCCTTCGTAGGTCCCGTTGGCACCCAAACGGAAGTGGTGGTCCATCACGTTATGACCCAATTCATTGGAGCTTGAACCGAGTCCTCCCGGCCAAATATCCGTGGCACTGCGCATCAAGATGGCAGTGGAATTGAAGGCTGATGCACAGAGAAAGATGATTTTGGCAGAAAATTCCATGGTCTGGTTTGTTTCTCCGTCTATGACTTCTACCCCAGTCGCTTTTTTGGTGTCTTTGTTGTAAATCAATCTACGTACAATGGACCAGGGTCTTAAGGTAAGATTTCCGGTAGCCATGGCTGCAGGCAGGGTAGAAGCCTGGGTGGAGAAATATCCTCCAAATGGACAGCCTAGGGAGCACTTGTTGCGGTACTGACATCCTGGGCGACCAGGTAGAGGTTGCGTGATATTGGCAGGTCTTCCAATGGTCCAAGTGCGAGCACCTTTGTAGTGTTCTTTGATTTTAGCGGCTCCCGCTTCCTCCACGCAATTCATGGGCATGGGGGGCTGAAATTCCCCATCGGGCAATACAGCCAAGCCATCCTTGGATCCAGACACGCCTATAAATTTCTCTACATAGCTGTACCAAGGCGCAATATCCTGGTAGCGAATGGGCCAATCCACTGCAATGCCTTCTTTGGCATTGGCTTCAAAGTCCATTTCCGACCAGCGGTAGGACTGCCGACCCCAAAGCAGGGATCTTCCCCCTACCTGGTAGCCTCTAAACCAGGTGAAAGGTTTTTCCTCCACGTAGGGAGAATCACTTTCGTGTGCCCACCAGTCCAGGTTGAGTTCATTGAGCACGTAATCGCGCTTCAGGTTGGGGTGGTTGTTGAGTTGCTCTTGGGTTCTTCTTCCTCGATGAGGCACTTCCCAAGGCGGTAAGGTGGCAGATTTATAATCTTTGATATGCTCCACCATAGGGCCTCTCTCCAAAAGGAGTACTTTTAGCCCTTTCTCTGTCAGCTCTTTTGCAGCCCAGCCTCCACTAATTCCTGACCCAACTACAATTGCGTCATACGCTTCATTTGCCATATTCTGGTATTTGGTTTACGTTACTTATACATCACACACCTGCACGGCATGACCCAGTGCAGCAATTTTATTTTCTCCTTTGGGTATAAATTCATGGGAAACATAGCCATTGAAACCCGAATCTACAATAGCCTGCATGATGGGAGGGTAATTTATTTCCTGGTTTTCATCCAAGTCATTTCTTCCTGGGTTTCCAGCCGTGTGGTAATGCCCGAAGTATTGGTGGTTGTTTCGAATGGTGCGAATGATGTCTCCCTCGTCAATTTGCATGTGGTAAATGTCAAAGAGCAGTTTGAAGTTCTCGCTTGCTATGCGCTTGCACAGCTCAATTCCCCAGGCAGATTTATCGCACATGTAATCCTTGTGATCCACCCGGCTATTGAGCAGTTCCATGGTAAGGATCACCCCGTGCTTTTCTGCTAGGCTGAGGATTTTTTTAATCCCGATTTCACAGTTTTTCAATCCCGTCTCATCGTCCATGCCTCTTCTATTCCCTGAAAAGGCAATCACGTTTTTGTAGCCTGCCTTTTGCACTAGAGGAATCAATTCTAGGTAGTTTTTTTCCAGTTGGGCATGAAAATTAGTTTCGTTGAATCCATCGGCAATGCTAATCTCCGCGCCGTTGCACATGGAGCAATGAATGTCGTATTTTTTGAGGAGGTCCCAGTTGGCAGGACTTATTAGGTCAATGGCACCTACCCCGACTGATTTGATCTGTGCACAGAGTTGTTCAAGGCTTAGGGGCCTCATGGACCAAGCACAGACGCCATGGTTGATATTGCCCTTCAAGGTCAAGCTTGGGTTTTGTTTGAAATCAAGGGAGGCAAGTGATCCTAGGGCAGCACCGCCGAGGATCATTTTTTTAAAGGAATCACGTCTTCCAGGGTTATAGGTCATGGTGGGTCAGCGTTACGTATTGGAGTTAATTTTTTCAGTTTTGAAAAAAGTAATGAAAAGTAACAAAACCAAGGCAGAAATCCCAGCTGGAACAATCCAGATGGATAGCCAATCGTGTACCCCTTCTTTATTTAAGAAGAATTTTGATACCTGGCCCGCCACCCAAAATCCTATCAGCATCCCGATTCCGTAAGTTGCCAAGGTAATTAACCCCTGAGCAGAGGATTTAAACTTTTTACCTGCATGAGCATCGGTATAAATCTGCCCACTCACAAAGAAGAAATCGTAGCAAATGCCATGCAGGAGGATACCTCCTAGGAGCATCCAAGCTTGGCCGTCAGCATCGCCAAAGGCAAACAGCAAGTAGCGCAAAGCCCAAGCAAGCATAGCGACTAGCAGGGTAAATTTTATTCCAAATCGAGAAAAGAAAAAAGGTAAGGCAAGCAAAAACAAAATTTCAGATACTTGTCCTAAAGCCATCTTACCCGTGGAATTTTTTAATGCCAATTCGGTGAGAAAAGGGCTTGCATTTTGGTAGTAGAAAGCTAGGGGAATACAAATGAGTATGGAAGAGATAAAAAAGATGGCATAATTTCTATGGCCTAGCAAGGCCAGGGCATCTAGTCCCAAAGCCTCCTTTAATCGAAAGGGCCTCGATTGCTTGGCAGGAGGTGGAGTACTGGGTAAGGTAAAACTATAAATTCCTAAAAAAATGGAGGCGAAGGAAGCCAATTTCCAGGTGTTTTGTAACAAGCCTCGAGCCAATCCTGCCTCACTGTCCCACGCCAAAGCAGAAATCAAAAAACCTGCAGCTACCCATCCTATAGTGCCCCAGACCCGGACAGCAGAAAATTCTTTTTCAGGTTGATGCATTTGGTGAAAGGAAATGGAATTGACCAAGGCTAGGGTGGGCATAAACAAAATCATATATCCTAAAAGAATGGGAAAGAACTGGTCAAAGGCATGGCTTTCATGGAGTCCATACAGCAAGGCTGCCCCCATGAGGTGTATAGAGCCTAAGATTTTTTGCGCTTGAAAATACCGATCAGCTATCAAGCCTACCAAGAATGGGGCAAGGATAGCTCCCAAGGATTGAGTAGAAAAGGCTAAGGAAATTTCTGGATCCTTGGCGTGAAGGTTGTTGCCAAGAAAAGTGCCCATGGTAACGTACCAGGAACCCCAGACAAAAAACTCCAAAAACATCATAACCGAAAGTCTAATCTTAATCAGGGCAGGCATAGCGGAATGGTTATGGAGAAAAATGTAATTTTTTGAGATTGAAAATTTAATTTTTGGGGTTTTTGCTGTAGTTTACCCTTCTTCTTTGAAAAGAAGAAGCAAAGGCCTCAAAAATTTCGGAAAAAGATTTTTGATAAGCTATATGGAAGGCCATATTTCTTCTTATTTCAAAGAATTTTCCAAAACAAGTACTTGATTTAAAAGCAATAACCCAATTTAGAACCAAGCGTGTAGTACCCATGTCAACGTCAAAAAAATTGAAATTAGGCCTCGTAGGAGGTGGTCCAGGATCTTTTATCGGTGCCATTCACCTCAATGGCGCTTTGATGGATGGATTGTTTGAGTTGGTCTGCGGATCCTTCAGTTCGGATCCAGCCAAATCTGCACAAAAAGGAAAAGAACTTCGTCTTAATCCCTCTCGAGTCTATTCCAGCTACGACGAGATGTTTACCCAAGAAGCTCAGCTTCCTGAAGGGGAGCGAATGGATGTGGTGGCCATCGTAACGCCCAATAATGTGCATTTTGATCCTACCGTCAAAGCACTGAAACATGGGTTTCATGTAGCGCTCGATAAGCCCCTTACCTTAAACTATGAAGAGGCCAAGAAACTCTACCAAGTAGTAAAGCAGTCTGACCGTCGCTTTTTGCTGACCCATACCTATACTGGGTATCCCATGATCAAGCAGGCCAAACAAATGGTCATGGACGGCACCCTAGGAAAAATTCGAAAAGTATATGTGGAGTACCCTCAGGGTTGGCTGTATAAATTGTTAGAAACAGAAAATAACAAGCAAGCGGAATGGAGAACCGATCCTGCACGCAATGGATTGGCGGGATGTATGGGGGACATTGGGACGCATGCCTTCAATATGGTGGAGTATGTCACAGGGCTGAAAGTCACTCAACTTTGTGCGGATTTGTACATCAAAATTCAAGGTAGACCTATAGATGACGATGGGGTAGTCTTGTTGCGTCTCGAAAATGGAGTCTCAGGAGTACTGATGGCCTCTCAGACAGACACGGGATGTGAAAATAACCTCAAAATCCGCGTTTACGGAGAGAAAGGTGGGTTGGAATGGGAGCAAGAATTGAACAATTCCCTGACCGTACGCTTTCCCAATGTCCCTGCCCAAATCTTCCGCGCAGGTACGGGGTACTTGGGATCTTTGGCTCAAGAAAATACCCGAACTCCCGCTGGGCACCCGGAAGGTTACATAGAAGCTTTCGCCAATTTGTATAGAAATTTTGCTCGATGCATTTATGCCGATCGTGAAGGTCAAAAGCCCAAATGGGAGTGGGAGGACTATCCTGGCATTGAAGATGGTATTCGAGGCATGGCCTTTATAGATCATGTCTTGCGAAGCACGGAGTCGGAACAAAAATGGACCCCCTTTGTGGTAGAAAAATAAACTCAGTAAGCAATTAATATCAAAAGAAGATGAAAACAATCAAAGGACCGGGTATCTTTTTGGCACAATTTGCCGGGGACGCTGCCCCTTTCAATAACTTAAAAAATATCTGCCGCTATATGGCGGATCTAGGATACAAGGCTGTGCAAATCCCTTCTTGGGATGCACGAATGATCGATCTGCAAAAGGCTGCCGAAAGCAAAACCTATGCGGAAGAAGTCAAAGGGATTGTAGCCGAGACAGGAATGGAAATTTCCGAATTATCCACGCACTTGCAGGGACAATTGGTAGCGGTGCATCCTGCCTATAATGAACTTTTTGATGGTTTTGCGCCAGCCAACCTCAAGGGAGATCTGAAAGGTAAGTCTGCCTGGGCTACCCAGCAACTCAAGTACGCGGCGAAAGCCTCTGCAAATTTGGGGCTCAATGCACATGCTACCTTTTCTGGGGCCTTGATGTGGCATACCGTATATCCTTGGCCACAGCGCCCTGCGGGATTGGTGGAGACTGGGTTTACCGAACTAGCCAAGCGATGGATGCCTATTTTGAATGCGTTCGATGAAGTGGGTGTGGATGTTTGCTACGAATTGCACCCGGGGGAGGACTTGCACGATGGCATTACCTTCGAAATGTTCCTCGAGAAAGTGGGGGGCCACAAGCGCGCCAATATTCTCTATGACCCCAGCCACTTTGTGTTGCAGTGCTTGGACTACTTGCAGTTCATTGATTTTTACCACGAACGCATCAAGATGTTCCACGTTAAGGATGCAGAGTTTAATCCTACGGGTAAGCAGGGAGTCTATGGCGGATTCCAAGGCTGGGTAGAGCGTGCCGGTCGATTTAGATCTTTAGGTGACGGGCAAGTAGATTTTGCAGGAATATTTAGCAAACTTTCCCAATACAACTATACCGGTTGGGCCATCTTGGAGTGGGAATGCGCCATCAAGCATCCTGAGCAGGGTGCTGCAGAAGGTGCGCCATTTATCGATTCTCACCTTATTCGAGTGACTGAAAAAGCCTTTGATGACTTTGCTGGCACAGGGGCTGATGAATCTTTCAATAGAAGAATTTTAGGAATTTAAGCAATCAAACCAAATACCCATGAAAACTACATTGCGTATCAAATTAGTCGTGCTAGCCCTAGCAGGATTCACTTTTGCTTGCGGAGGAGGAGATAAGACGGCAGAAGGCACACAAGAGGCCAGTGCCACGGAAAGCGCTGCTACTGCGGAGGTATCCCTAGAGGAAAAGTACAAGGACAACCCAATCTACATCAAGGGATTGGAAAAAGTAAAAGCTTCCGATTGTACGGGATGCCATCAGGTGGAGCGCAAAATCATAGGTCCTTCCTATGCAGACGTGGCTGCCAAATATGAAAATACAGAGGAAAATGTGGCCATGCTTGCCCAAAAAGTTATTGCGGGCGGGGTTGGCGTTTGGGGCGAAGTCCCCATGTCTGCACATCCAACCTTAAGCGAAGAGGATGCTAAAGATATGGTTCGCTATATTTTACTTTTAAAGAAATAAGCAATGAAGACGAAATGGATTGCGCTTAGCTTGGGCCTTGGCCTTCTTGCTGCTTTTACTTTTCCAAGGATTGAATCTCTTCCAAAAAATGGAACTGCGGATACTGACAAAGAGGAATGGATTTCTCTTTTTGATGGAAAGACTTTTGCCGGTTGGAAAAAGTACGGAGGTGGAGCCGTTGGTAAAGCCTGGAAAATTGAAAATGGAGAACTTTACCTTGATGCCAGCAACAAAGCAGGCTGGCAAACTGGGGACGGAGGAGATATCGTGACGGTAGAGGAATTTGAAAATTTCCATTTCAAATACGAATGGAAAATTGCTCCTAATGGAAACAGTGGGGTGATCTTCTTGGTGCATGAATCCCCAGAATATCCCTATCCTTGGCAAACAGGACCTGAAATGCAGGTCTTGGACAATGCAGGTCACCCAGATGCTAAAATCATTAGCCACAGGGCGGGAGATTTGTACGACCTGATTGTGAGTAGCCAGGAGACGGTAAAGCCTGCTGGAGAATGGAATCAGGCCGAGATTCGCATCAACAAAGGCAAGTTGGATTTCTTTTTGAATGGAGTGAATATCGTCTCTACTCAGCTCTTTACACCGGAGTGGGAAGCCTTGATAGCAAAAAGTAAGTTCAAAAGTATGCCGGGCTTCGGAAAGTACAAAAAGGGTAAAATTTCCTTACAGGATCATGGAGACGTGGTGTACTACCGGAATTTGATGATTAAGAAGCTGTAAGTTTTACCACGTACGAAGAACCATGTACTAAGTGCCAGGTACAATGAATCAAGATTTTTAAGTAGCTAGTATCAAGTACCAAGTATCAAGATGGAGTAGGAATTTCGTTTCCGATCTTACTTTGTACTTGGTACTTTTTTTTATCTAGGTCACTACTTGGAATCAGCCTGGCTGGGTGAAATAGGAAGAATTGAGATCTTAAATGGTGTTTCTACTTTGTACTTTGAACCTAGTACATCGTACAATTTGCCCTCACAATCGAGTAACTTCGTCCTTCTTGATGTAGGCCACCCGGTCTTTCCACTCGATTTCGTACCAAATGTCTTTGGAAGAAGTAATCGTCACCCGATGGCCAGGCTCTACCAGCTCAATCATTTCCCCACCGGCACTGGGTTTGGTCCGAATCAGACTTGGACTGGAAGTTACTAGCGCGGTAGTTGGACCATCTAAAAAATTGTTGGCTAGAAAAATGATGCCTATCAATAAGAAAGAAGGCCAATAAAACTTGGCTTCGGTGATTTTTTTACCCTTAGACCAAAGTAAAATCAAAGATAAGATTAGAAATAAGGTAAGGGCCCCTACGATGATTTCTTTGAATTCCACCAACAATAAAAAAATCCGCATTCCATCGCTGACTTCGTATCCTATAAGCTCAGCCTGACCGGTAAGGGTTTTTATTTTCGATATGGTTTGGGGGTTTGGACTCAAGTCGTAGTACTTGCTCAAGTACAAGGTAGCATCCTCTCGATTTCCTATCCCTTCGGCAATAAAGGCCATTTTTAACAGCATGGAAGTGGAGTACACCCCTTCTTGGAAGTTGGCCTCATAGATTTCCATGGCCTCCTTGTAGCTTCTTTGGGAAAATAAAGAATCAGCGATCAATAATCTAGGCACATCCGCTTGAGAATGAGCGCTTTGTAGCCATAACCCGAAAAATAGGAAAACTTTTACAAGAAAGATGGAGCTGATTTTTGGCATTTAGAATTCAGAATCATAAATTTGCAGTCCAATTACGGCATTGGGTTTTCAAAAAGCAAATCCCTGTTGTCAAAAATAGAGTATCGATTCCGTAGCTCAGCTGGTAGAGCAATACACTTTTAATGTATGGGTCCTGGGTTCGAATCCCAGCGGGATCACCACCCTAACTTTCATGAAGTTGGGAGAAGTTTCGGGGTGTAGCGTAGCCCGGTATCGCGCCACATTTGGGATGTGGAGGTCGTAGGTTCGAATCCTGCCACCCCGACTTAATATGACTAGGAGTAGTCACTTGGTCCTGTAGCTCAACTGGATAGAGCAACTGCCTTCTAAGCAGTAGGTTTCAGGTTCGAGTCCTGACCGGATCACCATTAAAAGTCCCGTACCTGCGGGATTTTTTTTTATGCCCCTATCCAAGGGCAATCAGCTAGTGTTTTTTCAAAGCGAAATACAGTAGAGATTAACTCCGCTACGCTTGCTAAAATAGTATTGAAATACGAATTGAATTCCCTATTTCCCCGAGCTATCCTACCATAGGCAGGCTCGGGCTATTTCCATTGTATTTCTACCCTATTTCCATCCTATTACTACCAACAAAAAAGCCCCGTATCTCTACGAGGCTTTTGCATTATTTCTTGGCGATGTAGGTCAGCAAGTCGATGACCTTGTTGGAGTAGCCCCACTCGTTGTCGTACCAGGATACCACCTTCACAAAGGTGTTGGATAGCTGAATCCCTGCCTCAGCATCGAAGATGGAAGTACGCGCATCCCCGATAAAGTCGTTAGATACCACCGCGTCTTCGGTGTAGCCAAGCACACCCTTCATGCTGGTCTCAGAAGCTTCTTTCATCTTTGCGCAGATTTCTGCATAGGTAGCTGGCTTCTTCAAGCGTACGGTCAAGTCCACCACAGATACATCTGGAGTAGGCACACGGAAGGCCATACCGGTGAGTTTGCCATTCAATTCTGGGATGACCTTGCCCACGGCCTTGGCAGCACCCGTGGAGGAAGGGATGATATTTTGTCCCGCGCCACGGCCTCCTCTCCAATCTTTGGCAGATGGACCGTCTACCGTCTTTTGTGTAGCGGTAGTCGCATGCACGGTAGTCATCAAGCCTTCTTCAATACCCCAGTTGTCGTTCAATACCTTCGCGATAGGCGCAAGGCAATTGGTGGTACAGGACGCATTGGATACAAAAGTCATGTCAGAAGTGTAAGTATGCTCATTTACCCCCATCACAAACATGGGTGTGTCGTCCTTAGAAGGAGCAGACATGATCACTTTTTTTGCCCCTGCATCGATGTGGCCTTGAGCAGATTCCTTGGTCAAGAAAATACCGGTAGATTCGATTACGTAATCGGCTCCTACCTCAGCCCACTTCAAAGAGGCTGGGTTTTTCTCTGCGGTCACACGGATGGGATTCCCATTGACGATCAAGTTGCCGTCTTTTACCTCCACGGTGCCCTTGAAGATGCCGTGGGTAGAGTCGTATTTCAACATGTAGGCCATGTAGTCCACATCAATCAAATCGTTGATCGCGACTACCTGCACGTCTGCACGCTCTTGGGCCACGCGGAAAGCGAGGCGACCAATTCTTCCGAATCCATTGATACCAATTTTAATCTTGCTCATCTGTACGTATTTTTTATAGGTCTAACTGCTTTTTTCTAATTTTTTCCAAGGAAAGACTAAGCTAAATTCCTTTAATGCAGGCGAATTTATTACAAAATTCGGGTCTACCCAAACCCATTCCCCACCTTTTGGAGTTAACCTGCACCTCTCTGCTTTTCAATCGATTTCGAAATAAAAAAAAGATTGGATTTCTTAGAGAGGAAGCTACCCATGGTTTTCACAGGCTTTCCTTTTTTCTTCTACAAAAAAAACCGGATGAAGACCCGGTTTTATCCTCTATGCCAAAGAAGCTAAGAGTTGCTTGAAGGTGCGGCTAGGTTGCATCGCCTCAGCACACTTCCCAGCATCGGGGCGATAGTATCCTCCTAAATTTATGGCTTTGCCTTGGGAACTGTTGTATTCGTCCACAATCTTGGCTTCTTGTTCGGACAGCGCTTTTGCCAAAGGTGCAAATTTTGCAGCCAGGGCAGTGTCTTTGGTTTGCTTGGCCAATTCTTGGGCCCAATACATGGCCAAATAGAAATGTCCTCCTCGGTTATCTAGCTTCCCAACTACTCGGGCGGGAGATTTATCCTCTTCCAGCCATCGGCCGGTGGCTTGATCTAGTGTTTCTCCCAAGAGAAGCGCAGTGGGGTTGTCAAAGGTTTGTCCCAGGTGCTCCAAGGAGACGGCCAAGGCCAAAAACTCGCCCAAGGAATCCCAACGCAAGTGGCCTTCTTCGGTAAATTGTTCTACGTGCTTGGGGGCAGATCCTCCCGCTCCAGTCTCAAACAATCCACCCCCATTCATCAAGGGGACGATGGAAAGCATTTTGGCGGAAGTGCCTACTTCCAAAATAGGGAAGAGGTCGGTTAGGTAATCCCGAAGTACATTCCCGGTGACAGAAATGGTATCCTTTCCTTCTACGATTCTTTCGCAGGAAAACTGGGTAGCCTCCACTGGGGAAAGGATATAGATCTCCAAGCCTGTAGTATCGTGGTCAAGGAGGTAGCGCTTTACTTTTTTGATCAATTGAGCATCGTGGGCACGCTTTTCGTCCAGCCAAAAAACGGCAGGGGTTTTGGAAAGTCTGGCACGATTCACCGCCAACTTTACCCAGTCTTGAATGGGAGCGTCCTTGGTCTGACACATTCTCCAGATATCGCCTGCTTCCACCTGGTGAGCAAATAATACCTTTCCTTCTTCATCAAGGACCTTTACTGTACCTGAAAATGGGATTTCGAAAGTTTTGTCGTGAGAGCCATATTCCTCCGCCTTTTGAGCCATCAAACCCACATTGGGAACAGACCCCATGGTAGCGGGATTAAATGCTCCATGTTTCTTACAAAAATCCAGGACCACCTGATACACCCCCGCATAGCAACGATCTGGAACGATGGCTTTGGTGTCTTGAAGTACTCCGGCTTTGTTCCACATTTGTCCCGAACTTCGGATCATGGCTGGCATGGAGGCATCGATGATCACGTCGCTAGGTACGTGGAGGTTGGTGATTCCTTTTTCTGAATTGACCATGGCTAATCCGGGTCCCTCTGCATAGCAGGCCTCGATATCTGCTAGTATTTCAGCTTTTTTAGCCTCAGGCAATTTTTCCAAATGAGTCAGCACATCTCCAAAACCGTTATTGACATCCACGCCCAAGGATGCTAGGGTCGCTCCATGTTTGCTAAATACGGGTTCAAAAAATACGCGAACGGCATGTCCGAAGAGAATTGGATCGGACACTTTCATCATGGTCGCTTTGAGATGGAGTGAAAAAAGCACTCCTTGTTGCTTTGCTTCCTCTTTTGCTTTTTTCAAAAAGGCCTTCAGCTGAGACACACTCAAAAAAGAAGCATCTATTACTTCACCTTCTAGGACTTTTAATGCAGATTTAGGTACTTCTATTTTTCCATCTATGCCTTCTAGCTGAATGCTTAGCGTTTTTGCCTTTTCCAAGGTCATGGATTGTTCGCTTCCATAAAAATCCCCTGAACTCATGCTGTCCACATGGCTTTTGGATTGCGAAGACCACTTGCCCATGGAATGAGGATGCTGACGGGCATAATTTTTTACGGCCAGTGGTGCACGACGATCCGAATTGCCTTCACGCAATACGGGGTTTACGGCAGATCCTTTGATTTTGTCGTATTTTGATTTTATGGACTTTTCCTCCTCATTTTTGGGTTCCTCAGGATAGTCAGGTACCGCATAGCCTTGAATCTGTAGTTCCTTGATGGCTGCCTTCAATTGAGGCACGGAAGCCGAAATATTAGGAAGCTTAACAATATTTGCTTCAGGTAGCGTAGCAAGGTGGCCCAGCTCTGAAAGGTCATCGTTGATACGTTGCTTTTCGTTGAGAAACTCTGGAAAATTAGCAAGAATACGGCCTGCAAGAGAAATATCTCTGGTTTCCACCTGAATTCCTGCAGATTTGCTAAAGGCTTGAACGATAGGCAATAGGGAATAGGTAGCGAGGGCAGGGGCCTCATCTGTCAGTGTGTAGAGGATTTTTGGAGTAGTACTCATGGGCAATTCTAAGAATTATTGACATTCCAACGGCAAATTAAGCCTAAAAAAAAGGTAAGGCCGTAAGAATCATGGAATGTAAAATTACAAAAAGGGGATGGGATTTACCTTCCATTTATGGAAATCCCAAGCAAAACTACTTTTTCTCTTGGATGCGAAAATGATCCGCATCTTTCCAAGCCGGGAAAGCTTCCCTGAATTCTTCTAATGGACTCCAAGAGAGGGTAATAATTTCTATGGTCTCCCTTTCTTGAAGGTATAGTAGTTCATTGCCTCTAAAATCTATTGCTGCAGAATGTCCATTGTAGGAAATTTGGTTTCCATCGGTGCCTAGGCGATTTACTCCAAGGACATAGGAAAGATTCTCTATAGCACGGGCTGGAAGAAGCTTGTCCCAAGCCCCAATGCGAGCCGCAGGCCAAGAAGCTACATAGAGGAGTACATCGTAGCCAGCCATTTCATCTTCCCAGCCGTTTCTCGACCAAACTGGGAATCTCAAGTCATAACAGATTTGAGGGCAAATTTTCCATCCCTTCAGGGTAAAAATGGGGAGTTTTTCCCCCATAGAAAATGTAGCATCTTCAGCTGCCATCCGAAACAGGTGCCTTTTGTCGTAATGGGAGGTATAGCCGTCTGGCTGTACCCACAACACGCGATTGTAGTATTTTCCTCGTTCTTCGATGATGGCACTTCCGGTCACTACCGCTTCGGTATGCGCAGCAAGCTGTTTCATCCATTTGTGAATATGCAAATTCATGGGTTCAGCCAAGGTCTTGGCCTCCATGGAAAAGCCTGTTGGAAACATTTCTGGCAATACAATAAGGTCGCAAGCCTGTTTGAGAGACCAAAGTTTTTCTTCTAGCATGGCCAGGTTGGCCGTTTTGTCCTGCCACTTGAGGTCTGTCTGGACCAAAGCTACTCGTAGGTCTGAGTGATTCCCCATCATTTTAAAGGATAAATCATGCGGTAATCTGTTGCTACTTTTCCCTTACTGATGTCGATCAGTTTGGACTGAATCATTCGCTTTTTAAGGCCTTTGAGGTAGTCGATAAATAAAATTCCCTCCAAGTGATCGTACTCATGCTGTATCACCCGTGCAGTCAACCCTGAAAATTCTTCCTCTTTTAGGTTCCAATTCTCGTCGTAGTACTCCAAGGTTAACTTTTCTGGACGTATGATTTCTGCTCTTAGCTCAGGTATGCTCAAGCACCCTTCTTCAAACCCAAAGGCGTCCCCATATTCGTCAAGCAAGATGGGATTGATAAAAGCCCTTCGGATTCCTATTTCCGTATCCTTCTCGTCAAGCATCAAGGTACTGTCGATGACAAATAGGCGAATCCCCTGATTGATTTGGGGTGCAGCTAGGCCTACCCCATTGGCATGATCCATGGTAGCATACATGTCTTGCAACAGTTGGGATACGTCGCTTCCCTCCTGAAGTTCTTCTGCCTCCTTTTTCAAGATGGGGTTTCCGTAAGCTACGATGGGGTAGATCATTGGCTTTCTAAATAGGATTGTAGAATAATTGCAGCAGACACCTTGTCAAGGTTTCCTGCTCTTTCCATGCGATCTTTTTTCTTTGTTCCCATGGAAATCAGGGTTTGCATTGCCATTTTTGAGGTTAGGCGTTCGTCGATAAGCACAACTTTTTTAGAGGGAAATGCTTCCTCGAGTTTGCTTTTTAGCTCCAGCACCAAAGGCGTCATTTCGTTGGCTTGCCCATTAAGTCGAGTTGGGTAGCCTAACACCAACGCTTCTACCTCTTCTTTGGCACAATAGGTCTGAAGGTAGTTCATCAGCTGGGCTGTTTCGATGGTTTCTAAAGGATTGCAGGTAATCTGCAGTGGATCAGTAACCGCAATACCCGTTCGTTTGGTTCCCAGATCAATCGCAAGAATTCTGGGCATCAGTTGGTCTGAATTTGTTTATGTATTTTACGAAGTGCTTCTTTTTCCAATTCCACGGCTTTAGGAAATAGCAATTCGTCCTCTATTTTGGCATGGATGGCCAATTCTTTTTCAAAGGATTGAAGTTCATGGTACAGGACCTTCATGGTAAGAGGGGCATGTTCTTCAAGGGAATAATCTTGAGTCAGCTTTCGAATGCCTAGCATTTCATCGTCATGAATTTCGTGGTGGTCGGCCAGGTACTGAATAGGATCTTTTTCCAAAATGATTAAGGCATCCTGGGTGCTAAATTCTCCTGCTTCAATGTCTTGCAACAATTCAATGCGCTTAAATAATCTACTTTCTTCCTCGTGTATGTGATGTATGAAATCTTCTACAAAAAGGGGAAACATCATCCTAAGGTCAGCCTGTAAAGCCTCATATCCCGGCTCTGGACCAATTCCTGAAATAAGGTTGGATAGAAATGGCAATTCTTGTCGAACGAAGTAGTAATGCTTTTTTTTGAGATAGGCGACCAGCAGCTCAATGGGATTGAGGTAAAGTTCCTCTAAAGAAGGCTCTTGTTGCTTTGCCCAGCTTTCCACTTGAGCGATGAGTTGCCGCGGATTTACCTTATGTTTTTGACAAACTTTTTCTAGGGAGTCGCCTGGATATTGGTAGAAGCTGATGCCGAAATAGTGAAGTACGGCAGCAAACACGTAATTTTCTGTAACCAATTCCCCTACCGAAGATTTTTCGTACATTTTACTTGTTTGCATAAGACAAAAATAATTTTTTTTGAACTAATAAAGGGAAATTTATGTCATCTTTATAGTAAGCCTTCTTCAAAAAATGGAGGATTTGTTTTTAAAATGCCGTATTTTTCGATCTTATATTATTCTTATTGCCTAATTAGAAAAAGTAACTGTAAAATCTCGTGAGTACACCAAAAAATACTACCTCTCAAATTCGACTCCCTCTTTTATTGGCCATAGCCATTTCAGCTGGAATTTGGATTGGCGCCACCTTTGCAGAACCCCAAGGAAGCCAAAATGACCTCAGGGCAGCCTTGTATAAACTGCAAGAAATCATGACCTACATCAACCGAGACTATGTAGATAGTGTCGATACCAATGAATTGGTGGAATTTGGTATCATGAAAATGCTGGAAAAACTGGATCCACACTCAAGCTATATACCTGCTCGAGATGCATCGCTCGCGCAGTCGCAGTTGGAAGGAGAATTTGATGGTATAGGGGTGGAGTTTGGCATCATTCGAGACACTATTTATGTAGTGGCTCCTCTCACGGGCGGGCCTTCCGAAGCCTTAGGTATCCAATCTGGAGATCAGATCATTAAGGTGGATGGAAAAAATGTGGCAGGAATAGGCATTACCAATAGAGATGTGTTCGACTACTTGAGGGGCCCTAGAGGATCTAAAGTGGTGGTGGATATCAAAAGGAAAAATAATCCTCAACTACTCACCTACGAAATCACACGAGATAAAATTCCACAATACAGCATCAATGCCTCCTACATGGTTTCTTCGGAGGTGGGCTACATCAAAGTCACTCGCTTTGCAGCTACCACTTACGATGAATTTAGAAAATCCATTTCGGAGTTGCAGGCGAAGGGAATGAAAAAGCTTATCCTGGATTTACAAGGGAACCCCGGAGGATACATGGGGGCTGCGATTTACATGGCGGATGAATTACTTGGGGGAAGAGATCTTATTGTCTCCCAAGAAGGGAAGGTGAGCCAATACAGTCAAAAGGCCTATGCTTCTAAGCCAGGATTGTTTGAACAAGGCTCCGTGATCGTCTTGATCAACGAGGGTTCTGCCTCCGCCTCAGAGATTTTGGCTGGTGCTATCCAAGACAACGATAGGGGACTGATCGTAGGAAGAAGGTCATTCGGTAAGGGCTTGGTGCAGATGCCTATTGATCTCTCGGATGGGGCAGAGTTAAGATTAACCATTGCCCGGTATTTTACTCCCTCGGGAAGATCCATACAAAAACCCTACGACAGCGATTACGAAGCCTACGAAAGGGATTGGTTGAATAGGTACGAGCATGGAGAGTTTTTCTCCGCAGATAGTATCAAATTTAACGATAGCTTGAAATTTGAGACGAAAAAGGGGAGGACCGTCTATGGAGGGGGAGGCATCATGCCCGATTATTTTGTGCCTTTGGATACCACCATGAATAGTGCCTATGTCAATAAGCTATTCTCCACGGACTCTTCAAGGGAATTCATCTTGGATTATGCCAACAAAAATAAGGGCAACTTCACTAAGGTGTCCTTGGACGAGTACTACCGTAATTTCAAGGTTTCAGATGCTATGCTACAGGAGCTGATCGCCTACGGCAAAAAAAATCAGGTGGAATTTGATGCCAAGGATTATGCCAAATCCAAGGAGTATTTACGTATTTTAATCAAAGCCCATTTGGGTCGGCAATTGTACGATGACAATGCCTTTTACAAGGTGATCAATGACATCAATGAGGTTTACCAACAGGCAATCAACCTCTTTGGAGAGGCGGACAAAATCAACCTTTGAGGTCTTTCAGACCTCGAAGGTTTTGGATCAATTTAACACCAGCCATTGAGGTCTTTCAGACCTCGAAGGTTTTTTTCCAAATTACACAAGAATTTCACGCTGATCTATTGGGTTAAATCAGCGTTTTTTTTGATCAGCGTAAAATAAAAGGTTTCGAAATCAAAGGATAGCATTTAATCCTTCGAGGTTTAGAAAAAACATCAAAGGATTTACTTTACCACAATCAATTCGGAGGTAGGTACTCTAAATCGCTCCCCATAAATGCCTTC
>VGMU01000043.1 GCA_016866385.1 Bacteroidota bacterium | reverse complement strand
CTCATGTGTTGAAGCAAATGCACCCATTTGGTATGCACCAAACGAAGCATATCCAACGCCAACTCAGTTGGAAGGGTGGCGTCAGGTAAGTTGGCCCAGGCCCCCTCATCGTAGGGCTTGATCGTTGGGTTTTCTTCAGTAAGCGCGTGTTTAAAGCGAAAAAAGGCATTTCCATGGCTATCCGCACAGTGGTGCAACAGCTGGCGCACAGTCCATCCACCAGGACGATAGGGAGAGTCCAACTGTGCCGGAGTCAAGGAGCTGGCCACTTGAAACAGTTCCTTAGGCAGAGCAGCAATGTGTTGTTTCGCTTGTTGAATTAACTGATTATCAATTACTTCTGGAATGACAAATTTACCAATTGGGTACTTCAGGGATTCAAGGTCGAGTTGCATAGGTAAAGGCTTAATGACCACCCGCAGCGATGGTAGCCAAATCTACGCGTTTTGCTCCAGCTGCCCAAAGCACCCTTGAGCAAGCGCCCAGAGTAGCACCTGTAGTGAGCACATCGTCTACCAGCAAGACCCTTTTTCCTCTTACCGTCTTTCCCTTTTTCATGGCAAACACTTCTTCCACGTTGCTTTGCCTTTCCAGCCTGGATTTACGGGTTTGGGTAGGGGTATTTTGGGTTCGTATCAAGAGCTCTTCGGCCGGAATCGCAAGGGAGCGGGACAGCCCGAGGGCAAATTGCTCGCTTTGATTATAGCCCCTTCGCTCTTTTTTTATGAGGTGCAGGGGTACAGGCACAATGAGGTCCCATTCGTCTAAAAACCCTGATCTAGACAGGGTAAGACCGTACAAGCGTCCCAGCTCTTCGGCAAGTTCTGGCTTGTTTTTGTACTTGAGCAAATGCAACAAGGTTTGGCTTTTGCCATTCTTGGTAAAGCGGAGAAAAGCCATGGCCCGTTGCACGGGAAACATTCCTTGCAGCTTGCCGGTCAGCTCATTGTCCTTTGCCCGAAGATGAAAATTAGCCCTGGGGAGCGTACCCGCACAAATGGTACATAGACAGGGCTCAAAATCAAACAAGGCCCTATTGCAGAGCGAACAATTGCGAGGAAAAATAAGGTCGACAAAGTCCTTCCAAAAAAATAAAGCCATGGCCTTGGGTAAGTGACGCTACCTATGGGTAGAATATGCCGTATATTTACAGCGTATACGATTTAAAAGACCTAAGCTAATGAATCTACTGGAAGAATTCAATGACTATCGTAGCCGGATGAATGAGCGGATATTGTCGGAGGACAACAAGGTCATCAAGCGCTTTTTCAATTTGGACAGCAATACCTACGCCGAAGGGGCCTTGGAAGTAAAAACCAAGGAAATGATCGGCTTAGCTTGTTCTATGGTGTTGCGCTGCGACGATTGCATCAAGTACCATTTGGAAAAATCCCATGAGGCGGGAGTGGACAGAAAAGAAGTCTTTGAGGTATTTTCCATTGCCTTGGTTATCGGCGGGTCGATTGTCATTCCTCATTTGCGCCGGGCAGTAGAGTTTTGGGAAGAATTGGAAAAAAAGGCCTAAACTCCATGTTTAAGCGAGATTTAGATTTAGAAAAGCGCTGGGCCAAACTTCTAGAGGGGCTAGAAAGCAGCATAGGCAAAAAACCCAAAGACCTCAATGGGGTATTGTTTCTCATCGGGGTACAGGAATTGGGGCAAGGGACTCGCTTCTTTTCCAAAGAGGAAAAGCAAGACGTGATGCACATTGCCATCTGCAAAGTCCTGAGCTATGCAGGATTCTATGCCTTGGATTTTGTGGATCAGGAGGGCTGGCCGCATTGGAAATTGCTCAAAGAGCTACCTCACTTCGATTTGTTGGAACAAGAAAAGCTACTGAAGTTGCAGGTAATGGAGTATTTTGAAAAAGAATATCAAGTAGAGCTATAGATGAAACTTATCTCGTACAATGTAAACGGCATTCGCGCAGCCCTGAACAAGGGTTTTGTGGACTGGTTGGCAAAAGAATCTCCAGATGTGCTTGGTTTACAAGAGATTAAGGCCTTGGAATCTGATGTAGATTTACAGATATTCCAGGATCTCGGCTACCATGTCTACTGGTATCCCGCAATAAAGAAGGGGTACAGCGGGGTAGCCATCTTGAGTAAGTTGGCGCCTAAGGCGGTGCATTACGGGATGGGAGTTTCGGACTATGATGCAGAGGGGAGAATAATCCGTGCAGATTTTGAGGGCTTTTCTTTTATCTCTGCCTATTTCCCTTCCGGTACCACGGGCGATGTACGCCAAGACTTCAAGTATGCCTTTCTGGATGATGTATATGGCTTTATGCAAGACTTAAAAAAGAATCATGCTGGCCTGATCTTGAGCGGAGATTACAACATTTGCCACAAGGCCATCGATATCCATAATCCCATTTCCAACAAAAACACCTCTGGTTTTCTTCCAGAAGAGCGGGCCTGGATGGATAAATTTGTGGACCTGGGCTTTATCGATACCTTTCGAGCCTTTAACCCCGATCCAGGTCACTACTCTTGGTGGAGTTACCGCGCCAATTCTCGAGAAAAAAACTTAGGTTGGCGAATAGATTACCACATGGCAAGCAAAGAATTGCAAAACAAACTAAAAAGAGCTGTAATTTTACCGGATGTAATGCATTCCGACCATTGCCCTGTACTCTTGGAATTGAGCTAAGAAAAAGAAAAAAAGAAACACCTATTTCCGCATTTCTGTGATGAATTCTATAAAAATTTCTATTCCTTCTTTGATTGAAAACATTCAAGTGGTTGAAAGTTTTATCGATAATGCCAAGGAAGAATTTGAAATCAATGACGATATCTATGGGAATATCATGATTTCCGTCACCGAATGCATCAGCAATGCCATCGTACACGGCAACGAAAACAATGCCCAAAAGATGGTACATCTAGAACTTAACCTGCAGCCTGGCGTGCTTTCTTTTTGCATCGAGGACGAAGGCCAAGGGTTTGATTTTACCTCTTTACCCGACCCCACTGCTCCAGAAAATTTAGAAAAAACGAGCGGCAGAGGAATTTTTTTGATGCGTCAACTCAGCGATGAAGTAAAGTTTGAAAATGGAGGAAAGAAAACAATTCTTTCCTTTTACGTAGACTAAGGCATGGCGATTCATTTCTTTTCAGAACAAATCGCTTTTCAACTCCCCAACAAGCAAAAAAGAAAAACTTGGTTGGGTCAATTGGCAAAAGAAGATGGGTTTATCCTCAAAGAACTCAATTATATCTTTTGTACGGACGAATACTTATATCAATTGAACCTTGAATATTTGCAACATACCACTTATACAGATATCATCACCTTTGATTCTTCCGAAAAGCAGATGGAGCTGGAAGGAGACATCTTTATAAGTATAGAAAGAGTAAAAGAAAACGCCCTCGTACACCAAGCGCTCTTTGAAAACGAACTTTCACGCGTGATGGCTCATGGAGCACTTCATTTGATGGGCTACAAAGACAAATCCAAAGAAGAGGTCGCTTTGATGAGAAAAAAAGAAGAAGAAGCCATAACCCTTTACCAAAATCTGAAAACGTTCCACGTGAAACAGTAGCCCTTATAAACTAAAGGTGTTCCACGTGGAACACAGCAATACACCATGTTTCCAACATATGACATCATCGTAGTTGGGGCCGGGCACGCAGGATGCGAAGCGGCCCACGCAGCGGCCAAAATGGGCGCTTCGGTTCTTCTGTGCACGATGAACATGAACACCATCGCCCAAATGTCCTGCAATCCCGCCATGGGAGGGGTGGCCAAGGGCCAAATCATTCGGGAAATTGACGCCCTGGGAGGCATGTCGGGGATTATTTCGGACACCTCCATGATACAGTTTCGCATGCTGAACCGTTCTAAGGGGCCGGCCATGTGGTCTCCTCGCTCGCAAAACGATCGTATGCTTTTTGCGGAACAATGGCGCTTGGCGCTGGAACAAACCCCAGGAGTAGATTTTTGGCAAGAGATGATCACCGGCCTCTTGGTAAAAAACGGAAGGGTGTATGGAGTCAGAACCTCCATTGGACTAGAGATTCCAGGCAAAGCAGTGGTACTCACCAACGGCACTTTCCTAAATGGGATGATACATATTGGAGAAAAACAGTTTGGTGGGGGACGAACAGGAGAGTCTCCCGCAAAAGGGATCACCGAACAATTGGTCTCCTTAGGTCTAGAAGCGGGACGCATGAAAACAGGCACTCCCCCCAGAGTAGACGGAAGAAGCTTGGATTACTCCAAAATGGAAGAGCAGCTCGGAGACGATAAACCAGAGAAATTTTCCTTTTCTCCTACTACAAAGCCCTTGGAAACCCAGAGGTCTTGCTGGATCACTTACACAAATAGGGCAGTACACGAAACCTTAGAAACAGGCTTTGATCGCTCACCCATGTTTAACGGACGTATCCAAGGCTTGGGGCCCAGGTACTGCCCCAGTATAGAGGATAAAATTAATCGTTTTGCTGAGCGAGAACGACACCAAATCTTTGTAGAACCCGAAGGATGGAATACGGTGGAAATCTATGTGAACGGTTTTTCAACCTCCCTTCCCGAGGACGTGCAATATGCAGCGCTACGGAAAATTCCGGGCTTTGAAAAAGCCAAAATGTTTCGCCCCGGCTATGCCATAGAATACGACTATTTTCCTCCTACTCAATTGAAAATGAGTTTGGAAACCCAAACCATTGAGCGCTTGTTCTTTGCGGGCCAAATCAATGGAACCACAGGCTACGAAGAGGCTGCTTGTCAAGGACTTATGGCAGGAATCAACGCCTATTTGAGCGTGCAAGAAAAGGGGCCATTTGTGCTGCAGCGATCCGAAGCTTATATTGGAGTACTTATCGATGACCTGGTCAACAAGGGTACCGAGGAGCCCTACCGCATGTTTACTTCCAGAGCAGAATTTCGTCTTTCCCTAAGACAGGACAATGCAGATATTCGCCTAACCGAATTAGGGTATAAACTTGGCTTGGCCTCGGTGAATCGCTACCAGAACATGCTAGATAAGAAAAGCCAAACAGAGACCTTACTCCAGGGCTTAAGTCGATTTAAGCTACAGCCCGAAGAAATCAATCCTTTACTCATTGGTTTGGGCACAGGCGCCATCTCCGAAAAAACCAGTGCCGAAAAAATTCTCAAAAGGCCACAGCTCTCTATGCATCACTTAAAAGAGGTCGCTCCTAGCCTAAAAGAGTATTTGGGGCCCTTTTCAACTGAAGTTCTTGAGCAAGCAGAAATTCAGTTGAAATACGATAGTTATTTAGAAAAAGAACGCCTCCTGGTAGAAAAAGTAGCCCATTTGGAGCATCTCAGCATCCCGTCTACCTTTGATTTTCTATCCATCACTGCCCTTTCCAACGAAAGCAGACAAAAACTACATAAAATACGTCCCGAGACGCTAGGCCAAGCGGCGCGCATCAGCGGGGTTTCCCCAGCCGATGTGTCGATTTTAACTGTTTATCTAGGGAGATAATGAGCGAAAGATTACTCAAATGCCCCGCCTGTAAAAGTGGAAACTTTCTGAATTTCAAGGAAGTAAAGGACCATGCGGTGAGCAAGGAGCTATTTACGATTTGCCGCTGCGCCGATTGCGGACTCCTTTTTACCAATCCTAGACCAGCATTTGATGCCATAGGGCCCTACTACGATTTTCCAGAGTATTATTCTCACGAGGACAGCTCCAAAAACCTTACCCAGTGGATATACCAACAGGTACGCAAATACAGCATAGGGAAGAAAGTAGGGTTGATACAGTCCCTTAAAAAAACCGGAGCCTTACTTGACGTAGGCTGTGGCACAGGCGCCTTTTTAGAGGCGGCAAAAGGCAGGGGGTGGTCCGTCTCTGGAGTAGAACCCAACGCAAAAGCGCGAACCTTGGCAGAGAAAAAATTGAACCATTCCTTGCACGAATCTGTACAGGAACTCCCAGAAGAGCCTGCCGTGGACGTGATTACTCTCTTTCACGTTCTTGAACACGTACACGAACTCAAAAAAACTCTCAAGGCCTTACTAAAGAAATTAGCGCCGCAGGGCTATTTGATCATCGCCGTACCCAATCATGAGGCATACGATGCGCGCTACTACGACAAAGACTGGGCCGCATGGGATGTGCCTAGACATTTGTACCATTGGAACAACGCCTCTATGCAGAAGCTAGCAAAAGAATACGGGCTCATACTAGAAAGACGTTCGCCAATGGTCATTGATGCGTTCTACGTCAGCTTACTTTCAGAAAAATATAGGCAAAGCGGCCCCATCACGGCATACATCAAAGCGCTCTACAGGGGGCTCCTTTCTAACGTAAAAGGAAAAAAAACAGGCAACCATTCGAGTCAGCTTTATATTTATAAGAAAAAATGAAGCGCTCGTCCTACATATGGCTAGTCATGCTTACCGTTTTGGCGTCTTGTGCCAAACAAAGTTCTCCTACAGGAGGGCCTAAGGACGAGACTCCTCCAAAACTTCTATTGGCAGAGCCCAAAGACCAGAGCACAGCCATCCTACCAGAGCAATTGACTCTGGTCTTTGATGAGTACGTAAGCTTAGACAATCCCAACAAAGGGATCGTAATTACCCCTAAGGTAGACAAAGACAAGCTGGAGTTTACCTCTTTGAAAAATACTGTTACCGTCTCCTTCAATCAAAAATTAGAAGATAGCACTACCTATGTGATTGACTTCCAAAAATCGGTCGTTGATATCTCTGAGAAAAACCCAGCTGAAAAACTAAAACTTGTGTTTTCCACGGGAGCCACTATAGATAGCCTTTCCTTATCTGGAAAAATTAATTTTTCCTATCCCAACGACAAAGAAGATTATAAAAACGTATTGGTGGGAATCTATCCTAGCACAGACAGCACCACGGTATTTACAGCACCACCCTATTACCTAGCTCAGGTAGATACTTCTGGAAATTTTGAACTTAACAACATCAAAGCAGGGAAGTATTTGGCTTATGCTTGGAGGGATAGCAATGGTAATTTAAAAGCAGAATTTAAAAGTGAAGAGTACGATTTTTTAGGAGACACCCTTCAACTCAACAAGTCCTTGGCCGACTTGACTTTTAATTTGGCCACAGCAGATCTGACTCCTATCAAAATGCTCCGCTCGGCCAATTTTGGAAAAAATTACGACGTGATTTTAAACCGAAATCCTGTGGTGATTAAAGCGGAAGCAGAAGGCCTAGGAAAGGAGCTTTTCTATGTAGCTTCAGACAAAAGGATACGCTTTTACCCCAAATCTTCCCAATCGGATAGCATACCCCTTAGAATACATCTTGAAGACTCCCTTGGATTTACTACGGACACCCTGCTTTGGGCAAAATTTCCCCCTTCCGAACGAAGGCCTGAGAAACTAGAGTTAAGTATCAATTCTGGTAAAAGCTTTTACCAAAACTTGAGCATGGAATTGACTTTCAACAAGCCTTTGGAAAGAATTTCAACAGATTCCCTGTATGTAGCCTACGACAGTGCTGGTCGAATTCCTGTACGGAAAGAAATGCTTCGCTGGCAAGACTCCCTAACCCGCAACAAACTATTCATACAATTGTCTCTTCCCGATAGTTTAGATACCGAAGTAGTTACCCTAAAAGCTGCAGATTCTACCTTTTTTGATCTCGAAGGACAGTTTAACGAAAAGCCTTTGGCTGCTAATTACCGAAAGCTTCCCAGAAAAAATCTAGCCGACGAGCTAAAAGGAAAAATTGTGGGGGCATCACCTCCATTTATCATTCATTTGATCAATGGGAAAAAAGAAATCGCCTATGAATCTTATCTAGGTGAAGGAAACGAATTTCTTTTCTCCTTATTAGAACCTGGATCGTATACCATGCGTGTGATTGAAGACAAAAACAAAAACAAACGCTGGGACAGTTCTAATTTTATTCAAAAAAGACCTGGAGAACGGGTATTTTATTATATCGGAGAAGAGAATAACAAAGAATTAATCGTAAGAGGGGGATGGACCTTGGAAGACATCGTGGTTAGGGCCAGTCCTACTACAGGAGTATATTTTTCACCCGAAACTTCTGTGGATAAGTGATTTTTTTTGTGGGCAACTAGCTTAATTTGAGAAGAGTTTACTCCAACTTTTCCACCATTCTTTGACAGGTTTCTTTGGCAAGTCAAGCACTGTGGAAAAGCATGGATTTTTCCACAAGAATAGAATTCATTATCCCTATAAAACTTACCCACAAGTAATCTGGGTATTTTTGTACACAAATAAATTAAATTATATTTAACTTATTGATTATTAATTATTTAAAAGTGAATAATTCGTGGATATTAGCTCAGAAATCTAGGTTTATTAGATAGAATTTTGTGAGTTCTTTTTATTCCTTTCCTTTTCCACATATCCACAAGGATAATAGTAATCATATATTTTTTTAATAAATAAATTAAGACTAGTACAATATCCTTAATGCTGTGGATAGTTTATAATTGCGGAATCCATTTGGATTTGGTAATATTAACTCAACGAATCACCCAAAATTTCCTACGACATGTCACTTACTCGTTTGTTTGATCTTATTCCCTATCAAATCACTCAATTTAATAAAGAAGTTGCTCTGGGAAGAAAAGAAAATGGGCAATGGAAAACGTACTCCTCTACTGATTTCAAACGTATTGTTGACCATTTGAGCTTGGCTTTCCTTAAGGAAGGCTTACAACCTGGGGAGAAGGTAGCTATCATCTCTGAGAATCGGCCGGAATGGAATTTTATAGATTTAGCTCTTCAGCAAATAGGCTGTATTTCTGTTCCCATGTATCCTACCATTACAGCAGAAGATTATGCTTATATTTTTGATCATGCAGAGGTAAAAATGGTATTCGTAGGGGATCAGGGGATTTATGAGAAGGCCAAACAAGCTGGAGGAAAGCGTAGCATTTATGCTTTTGATCGTTTGAAAGGAGTTGCCCATTGGACTGAATTAGAAAAGCAGGGAGTAGGGGGAGATCTGGAAATGTTGGAATCCTACAAGGCTAAAGTCAAACCAGAGGATTTATTTACCATCATTTATACATCTGGCACTACAGGCAGACCCAAAGGGGTTATGCTCACCCACAGCAACGTGCTTTCCAATTTGATTTCAGTATCCCATATCATGTCTCCCCCGGTAGGCACTTCCAAGGTCTTGAGTTTTTTGCCTTTGTGTCACATTTTTGAGCGTACGGCTTCTTTTTGTTTTATGTACCTGGGTTATTCGGTGTATTATGCTGAGAATATGGAAACCATAGGAGATAACTTAAAAGAAATTCAACCTCATGTATTCAATACGGTTCCTAGATTATTAGAAAAGGTATATGACAAAATCGTGGCCAAAGGGTACGAGTTGACCGGGGTCAAAAAGAAGCTCTTCTTTTGGGCTCTTGACTTAGGATTAAGGTACGATCCCTCCGCTTCTATGGGCGCTTGGTATGATTTTCAACTCAAACTGGCCAATAAACTCATATTCTCCAAATGGAGAGAGGCCTTGGGAGGAAATGTGATGCAAATCAATTCCGGTGCTTCTGCACTACAGCCTAGACTGGCAAGGGTTTTCTGGGCTGCAGGAATCAAAGTGTGTGAGGGCTATGGCTTGACAGAGACGTCTCCCGTGGTGACTGCCTCTATTGGGACCAAGGAGGAAATAAAAATTGGCTATGTAGGCAAAATCGTAAAGGACGTAGAAGTAAAAATTGCCGAAGACGGAGAAATTCTTGTTAAAGGACCAAATATCATGCAAGGCTATTACAAGCAGCCTGAAATGACCGCAGAGGTAATTAAAGACGGTTGGTTTCACACCGGAGATATCGGAGTATTGGAGGGAAGGTACTTGAAAATTACCGATAGAAAAAAGGAGATGTTCAAGACTTCTGGGGGAAAATACATTGCTCCCCAAGTCATTGAAAACAAATTCAAAGAATCTCCCTTGATCGAGCAACTGATTGTGGTAGGAGAAAATAGAAATTATCCTGCGGCCTTGATTGTCCCTAGTTTTGATGGACTTCGAGAATATTGCAAGCGAAAAGAAATTCCGTATTCGGAAGATCATGAAATGATTCAAAACGAAGCGGTGCAAGAAAAATACCTCAGCGAAGTGGAGGAGTTAAACCAAAAGTTTGGAAAGTGGGAACAAATCAAGCGCTTTGATCTGCTAGATAAGCCCTGGGGCATAGACACCGGGGAGCTTACCCCCACCATGAAACTCAAGCGTAAGGTAATCATGGAGAAGTACGCGGATCGCGTGGAGAAATTGTATAACTAGTATCAAGTCGCTAGTATCAAGACAATATTTGTACGAAGTACCAAGTACAATTTACCAAGTACTGATTAATGTTAAGACTTGAATTCTGCGTACCTCCCGAGGCGGGAAGTTAGGAAACAAGTTTTCAAATTTTCTTCCAAGAGATCTATTAAATAGAAAACATGCTTGCTGCATGTCCAAGAGATCTATTAAATAGAAAACATGCATGCTGCATGCCTGAGGAAACTTAGGTATCTGACATGTAGTTTTATACATTGTACTTCGCACTTGGTACTTCGTACAAATTTTTAAAAAATAGTATGCATGCATACAAAATTTTTTTAATTTGGTCCTCCTGAACTTGGAATGAATGGGTTATGAAAAAAGAGGAGACCGTAGATTACCCCATAAAAAGCGCTTGGCATGCCATTTCTAGGATGTATAACCAGCAAGCGGCCGAAGAAGGGTTTACTACGGCCATTGGCTTTGTGTTGCTCAATATCAATTCCAAGGAAGGAACCCCTGCCACCAAAATTGCGCCTTTGATTGGCCTAGAAACGAGGAGCCTAACCCGCATGCTGAAGACCATGGAGGAAAAGGGCTTGATTTATAAGCAGGCGGATCCAATAGACAAACGATCCGTTCGAATATTTTTAACCGAACAAGGAAAACGTAAAAAAGAAATATCCGTTCAAAGTGTCAAGAGTTTTAACCAACGTATACGAGAGGAAATTAGCGAGGAAGAATTGAGTCTTTTTTTTGAAGTAATCTCGAAAATACAAGGAGTGATCGATCAAGTAAATGCCAAAGAAGAGGCGTTTCCTGTGCTAGAAAAATAAATATACCCCGAAATCTATTCCCAAAATGATGAATACCCCCATAAAAAAAGTTGCTGTTTTAGGCTCAGGAGTCATGGGCTCAAGAATTGCCTGTCATTTTGCCAATATTGGCGTGCAGGTACTTCTTTTGGATATAGTCCCGTTTGAATTGAGTGAAGAAGAACAAAAGAAGGGCTGGACTTTGGAACATCCTCAGGTGCGCAACCGGGTGGTGAATACCGCCTTGCAAAATACGTTGAAGGCCAATCCGGCAGCCTTGTACGATAAGGCCTACGCCTCCCGCATCACCACGGGAAATTTGGAGGACGATCTAGCAAAAATCAAAGACTACGACTGGGTCATCGAAGTTGTGGTAGAGCGCCTCGATATCAAACAACAGCTATTTGAAAAGGTAGAAAAATACAGAAAGCCAGGAAGCATCATTACCTCCAACACCTCCGGTATTCCCATCCACCTGATGAGTGAAGGGAGATCGGCAGATTTTCAAGAGAATTTTGCTGGTACCCATTTTTTCAATCCCCCTCGCTACCTCCGCTTATTGGAGATCATCCCTGGCCCAAAAACCAAACCCGAACTCATTGACTTCTTGATGCATTACGGGGATAGTTTTCTGGGAAAAGAAACCGTGCTCTGTAAAGACACCCCCGCTTTTATTGCCAATCGAATAGGAGTCTATGCCATTATTTCGGGCATGCATGCCATTGAAAAAATGGGGTTTGGGGTTTCCGAAGTAGACAAACTCACCGGTCCAGTAATCGGCCGCGCGAAGTCTGCTACCTTCCGCACCATGGATGTGGTCGGCCTAGACACCACCGTCAACGTTTCCAACAACCTGTACAAAGCGCTTCCTCACGACGAATCCCGAGACAAGTTTATCCTACCCAAGATTGTGGAAGTACTTTACAACAACAAGTGGTTTGGGGATAAAACCGGTCAAGGCTACTTCAAAATGACCCGGCATCCCGACGGGCGCAAGGAGTTGCAGGAGTTAGACCTCAAGACCTTTACCTACAAGGACGTTGAAAAACCAAAATTTAAGGCGCTAGAAGCGGCTAAGGAGGTAGAGGATCTAAAAAAGAGGCTGAAGTTATTGGTCAATTTTGAAGATCGGGCGGGGGAATTTTATCGAGCCTCTTTTTACGACTTATTCAAGTATTGCTCACATCGAATTCCAGAAATTTCGGACGAACTCTATCGCATAGATCAGGCAGTTTGTGCAGGCTTTGGCTGGGAATTGGGTCCTTTCGAAACCTGGGATGTCCTGGGCGTAAAAGAGACCGTAGCCAAGATGGAGGCCTCAGGAGAAAAGGTAGCTCCTTGGGTACACGAACTCCTAACTGCGGGACACGAGTCCTTCTACAAGATTAATAACGGTAAAAAAACCTACTACGACATCTCCTCCAAGTCCTACAAAGAGATTCCTGGTTTTGAGGAATTTGTCATCTTGGATACCCTGAAGGCTGCAGGCAAAAAGGTTTGGGGCAACGCAGGGGCCACGGTTGTGGACCTGGGAGACGAGGTCATTGGCCTTGAGTTTCATACCAAAATGAATTCCATGGGCGCCGAAGTCATTGAAGGCATCAATACCGCCATTGGCATGGCAGAAAAATCCTACAAGGGGCTAGTGATAGGCAACGAAGGAGGCAATTTCTCTGCAGGGGCCAATTTGGCCATGCTCTTCATGTTTGCCGGAGATCAAGAGTTTGATGAGATCAACTTGATGATCGCCCAGTTTCAGAATACCATGATGCGGGTCAGAATACCATGATGCGGGCTAGGTATTCCGCGGTTCCTGTGGTTGTCGCCCCGCACAACATGGCGCTGGGAGGAGGCTGCGAACTTTCCCTTCATGCGGACCACATTCAAGCCCACGCCGAGCTGTACATGGGCTTGGTGGAAGTGGGCGTAGGGCTTATACCGGCAGGAGGCGGCACGAAGGAAATGACCCTGAGATTTTCCAATAGCATCATCGCAGGAGACGTGGAGTTTAACCAGCTTCAAGAATATTTCATGAATATCGCCACCGCCAAGGTATCGACCTCTGCCGAAGAGGCCAGGGGGTTAGGCTACCTAAGGACTAAAGACGGCATTTCCCTGAATCGCAAGCGGCAGCTTGCCGACGCCAAGGCGAAGGTGCTGTCTCTTTCCCAGCTAGGCTACACGCAGCCAGTACCTCAGACCAATATCAAGGTGCTAGGGAAGTCTGCCTTGGCCTATTTTGAAGCGGGGATTACCGGCATGATCTACGGAGGATACATTTCGGAGCACGACGCCAAGATTGCGAAGAAACTGGCGAATGTGATGGCAGGAGGGGATCTATCCGCTCCGACTGAAGTGTCTGAACAATACTTGTTGGATCTAGAACGTGAAGCCTTCTTGAGTTTAACGGGAGAGAAAAAGACCCTCGAACGAATACATAGTATTCTGTTTAAGGGAAAGCCGTTGAGAAACTAATAAAAGTATCAAGTATCAAGTATCAAGTATCAAGTATCAAGTATCAAGTATCAAGTATCAAGTATCAAGTATCAAGTATCAAGTATCAAGTATTTTATCATAAATGCATGCATAACTTCAAGGAACTTAAGGTTTGGAAGAAAGCAATTGATTTTGCGATAAAAATCTATGCACTAACCAAAGGGCTCCCTTCGGAAGAAAAGTTTGGATTGGTTTCGCAAATGAGAAGAGCTGGGGTGTCAATACCTTCCAATATTGCTGAAGGATGTGCAAAGACCTCTTCCAAATTGTTTGTAAATGCACTTGAGGTAAGCCTTGGTGAAAGTTTTGAATTGGAAACGCAATTGATCATTGCAGAAAGAACTGGCTTGATTTCTTCAGCAAGTGCAAAAGAATTGGACCAGGAACTTTCTGAATTACAACGGATGATTATGGGACTTAAAACATTTTTCACAAATTAATTAAACTCAGTCACTGGAATCCCCTACTTGATACTTGCTACTTGATACTCATCATCTACTTTAAACAACATACAACATAAAATGGACGCATACATTATAAACGGATACCGGTCTGCAGTTGGGAAGTCCAAAAAAGGAGGGTTTAGGTTTTACCGCCCCGACGACTTGGCTGCGGATGTGATTAAGCATTTGGTAGCCAACACTCCTGGTCTCGAACCCAAACTAGTGGATGACCTCATTGTAGGCAATGCGGTACCCGAAGCAGAGCAGGGTATGCAAATGGGAAGGATGATCTCCCTCCTGGCCTTGGGTCAAGACACACCGGGTTTCATCATCAACCGCTACTGTGGCTCGGGCCTAGAGGCCATTGCTTTGGCGCTTGCCAAAATCAAAGCAGGAATGGCCGATTGTATCATCGCCGGGGGCACAGAATCCATGTCTTTGGTACCCATGATGGGGTATAAGACGGCTCTCAACTGGAAAATAGCCTCTGAAACCCCATCCTATTATTTGAGCATGGGATTGACCGCTGAGGAACTGGCCAAAGAATACAGCATTTCCCGAGAGGAAGCAGATGCCTTTTCCTTGTATTCCCATCAAAAGGCTTTGGCGGCCATTGGCTCGGGAAAGTTCAAAGAGGAAATCGTCCCCATCCAAGTGGAGGAAACCTATCTTGATGAAAAGGGAAAAAAGAAAAAGCGAAGCTTTACGGTCGATACCGATGAAGGGCCCAGAGCGGATACTAGTCTAGAAGGATTGGCCGCTTTGAAGCCTGCATTTAGGCTGGGAGGCCAAGTGACTGCGGGCAACTCCTCCCAAACCTCTGATGGAGCTGCCTTTGTCGTGGTGATGTCCGAACGGCTGATGAAGTCGCTTGGCTTGGACCCCATAGCCCGAATGATGTCCTATTCGGTAGCTGGGGTAGATCCTCGCATCATGGGCATAGGCCCCAAGGAGGCGGTGCCCAAAGCGATTAAGCAAGCAGGATTAGCATTAAATGATATCGATTTGATAGAGCTAGGCCCCAAGGAGGCGGTGCCCAAAGCGATTAAGCAAGCAGGATTAGCATTAAATGATATCGATTTGATAGAGCTGAATGAGGCTTTTGCCGCCCAAGGACTAGCGGTGATGAAATCTCTAGACCTAGACCCTGCGATGGTCAATGTCAATGGTGGAGCCGTGGCCTTGGGGCACCCCCTGGGTTGTACAGGAGCCAAGCTATCCATACAACTTTTTCATGAGCTGCGTAGGCAAAAGAAAAAATATGGCCTAGTCACCGCTTGCGTTGGCGGAGGACAGGGAGTAGCAGGAATTTATGAGTTGCTGAAGTAATTGTATGAAGTACCATGTACCAAGTACAAAGTAGGGAGCCAAGCGCAATCTACGAGGCACCGCTCTTCCGCAGGTAGGCGAAATATGGATTGAGAATCAATTTCGAATGTCCAACGCGGATTGAAGAATGATGAAGTAAAGATTTTCATCAGGACATGAATTCTGCTAGAGAAGAATCTTGGTACATTGTACTTAGTACTTGGTACAGAAACACCTGCATCTAAATTAATAAAACGAATAAATAAATACACGATACAATGTCAATCCAAACCAATAGCATCCAAGGGGGTGAATTTTTAATCCGAGAAACGGCAGCACAGGATGTTTTTATTCCTGAAGAATTTACCGAAGAACAAAAAATGATGGCCCAGGCCTGTCAAGATTTTATTGACACGGAACTGAACCCTAGAGTAGAAGAAATCGACAGCATGAAGCACCCCGAGCTAGTGCCTAGCTTGTTTAAAAAGGCAGGAGAACTTGGGCTCTTGGGCATTTCGGTTCCCGAACAGTACGGGGGGCTAGGCATGAGCTTCAACACCTCCATGTTGATCGCCGACATCGTTGGTGCCTCTGGGTCCTTTTCTACCACCTATGGGGCCCATACGGGCATAGGCACGCTGCCTATAGTGTATTATGGCACCGAGGCCCAAAAACAGAAATACCTACCTAAATTGGCCACAGGAGAGTGGGCGGCTTGCTATTGCTTGACCGAACCGGATGCTGGATCCGATGCCAACAGCGGGAAAACCAAGGCCACGCTTTCTGCGGATGGTACGCACTACTTGATCAATGGGCAAAAGATGTGGATCTCCAATGCCGGTTTTGCCGACCTTTTCATTGTTTTTGCCAAGATCCAAGACGATAAGAACTTAACTGCGTTTTTGGTGGAAAAAACCTTTGGAGGGATCAGCATGAACGAGGAGGAAAAGAAACTTGGTATCAAGGGCTCTTCTACCCGTCAAGTATTTTTCAACGATTGTCCTGTGCCCGTGGAGAATATGCTATCCGAACGCGGAAATGGATTCAAAATAGCTGTAAACATCCTCAATATTGGAAGGGTAAAATTAGGAGCAGGGGTATTGGGAGGAGCAAGGACGGTCACTACCCAATGTATCAAGTACTCTACCGAGCGCAAGCAATTTGGTGTTTCCATCAACACCTTTGGAGCCATCAAGTCTAAGTTAGCAGAGATGGCCACGCAGATCTATGTGACCGAATCTCTATGCTATCGTGCGGGTCAAGACATTGAAGACCGAATGGGTGCTTTGGCCGCACAAGGCTTGTCTGATGCAGAAGCTAAGCTCAAGGCCATGGAACAATTTGCTATTGAATGTGCCATAGCCAAAGTCCATGGCTCGGAAGTGCTTGACTACATCGTAGACCAAGGGGTTCAGATCTATGGAGGGATGGGCTATTCTGCGGAGGCCCCTATGGAAAGGGCGTATAGAGATGCCCGTATTTCTCGAATTTATGAAGGGACCAATGAGATCAATCGCATGTTGATGGTAGGCATGGTGCTGAAGCGCGCGATGAAGGGAGAAATCAATTTGTTTGAGCCCGCTATGGCGGTTGCCTCGGAGCTGATGTCTGTGCCTTCTTTTGAAAATGTAGACGTTTCTGTGCTTTTTGCGACAGAGAAAGACCTGATCCACAAATTGAAAAAGGTATTTTTGATGGTGGGAGGCAAGGCTGCCATGGCACTACAGGATCGAATCGAGGACGAGCAAGAAATCATGATGCATTTGGCTGATGTCATGATTGAGATCTATGCTGCGGAATCTGCGGTACTGCGTACCGAAAAGTTGATAGGCCTGAGAGGAGAAGCTGCTTGCGTCTCACAAATCGCCATGTCGAAGATTTATCTCTATGGGGCCATTGATAAAATTGAGGCGGCTGCCAAGGAGGCCATTTTGGCCTTTGCCCAGGGAGACGAACAAAAAGTCCTCTTGATGGGACTGAAACGCTATACCAAACAAGACTTCATCAATACCAAAGTGCTCAGAAGGCAGGTGGCTGATTTTATGATTTCGGAAGGGAAATATCCATTCTAAGTACAATGTACCAGGTACCAAGTACAATGTAGGGATTCGCATTAGTAACTGAATTTTCGTTCTAAAGAATCTTGGTACATTGTACTTGGTACTTCGTACAAATCATCTTGTATCTATAGCCCTTCCAGCTTCACTAGGAAGTCCCAGACCGCAATGCCTAGGCTAACGGAGATGTTCAGGGAGTGCTTGGTACCAAACTGTGGGATTTCAATAACCTGGTCGCAAGCCTGGAGTACCTCCTGCTCCACGCCGAATACCTCGTTGCCAAAAATCAAGGCGTAGTGTCTGTTTTGCTCGGGGCGAAAATCCTGCAAGGGACTAGCCCCTTCCGCTTGTTCTAAGGCACAACACACTACCCCTTTTTTTTTTAATGCATGAATGAGATCTAAGGTCTTGGGTCTATATTCCCAGTCCACCGATTCGGTAGCGCCGAGCGCGGTTTTTTGAATGTCTCGATGTGGAGGGGTACCTGTAATCCCACAGAGGTAAATTTTTTCCACACGGAAGGCATCTCCTGTTCGGAAGGCAGAACCTACATTGTTGAGGCTGCGAATGTTGTCCAGCACCAAGGTTATGGGGGATTTTTGGGTCAATTTAAATTCGCCCACGCTTAGTCGCTGGAGTTCTTCCATGCTTAATTTCTTCATCACTTTTATTTCCTTTACGAAAGGGCTATTTTCAAGTCAATTTTCCAACCCAAAAGTACAACAATTCTAATTTCTCATGAGCACGTCAAAAGCAGGTCAGGAAACCCCCTTGATGAAGCAATACAATGCCATCAAAGCGAAGCATCCTGGGGCTTTGCTACTATTTCGGGTGGGAGATTTTTACGAAACCTTTGGGGAAGATGCCGTCATTGCTAGCAAGGTCTTGGACATCGTACTCACCAAGCGAGCCAATGGGGCAGCAGCGCACATCGAGTTGGCAGGATTTCCCCACCACTCCTTGGACAACTACCTCCCCAAGCTCGTTAGGGCGGGCAATAGGGTGGCGGTATGTGATCAACTGGAAGACCCCAAGTCGGTAAAGGGAATAGTAAAGAGAGGAGTAACCGAGCTGGTGACCCCAGGGCTATCCTTCAACGATCAGGTGCTTGACACCCGTAAAAACAACTATCTCGCCTCACTTTATTTTGGTAAGGAAATCCATGGAATCGCCTTTTTGGATGTTTCTACGGGAGAATTTATGTGTGCGGAAGGGAATGCCGCCTACTTGGAAAAATTACTTCAAAGTTTTCTCCCCTCCGAAATTATATATTCCAAAGCAGCAAAAAAGATAGCTGGAGAGCTGTTGAAATCAGAGGCCATTACGTTTTTCTGTGAAGATTGGGTGTACCAATACGAGTTTGCCTACACCAAGCTCACCCAGCATTTTGGAACCCAAACCATGAAAGGCTTTGGCATTGAAGAGATGCAGGCCGCCTGCGTAGCGGCGGGAGGGATTCTGCACTACTTAGAAGAAACGGAACACAAAGAAGTACAACACATTTCTTCCATTTCTAGAATACCCGAAGAGAAACATGTATGGTTGGATAAGTTTACCATCCGAAACCTGGAGCTCGTACACCCCCAGCACGAGGGCGGGGTGCCCTTAATTCAAATTTTGGATCAGACCCTGACCCCCATGGGGTCGAGGATGATGAAAAAATGGATGGTTTTGCCCTTAAAAGAAAAACAAGCTATAGAAGAACGGCTTAATGTGGTGGAATTTTTTTATCAGCACCCCGAGCTTTCTGAGGAAATTGAAAGCAGCCTTCGGCACATGGGAGATCTGGAACGTCTGATCTCTAAAGTAGTAGTAGAAAGGGCCAATCCTCGGGAACTCAATCAAATCAAGCGAGCGCTTGTGGCGCTTCTACCCATAAAAGAAGTGTTGGCCAAACAGGCAAATGCTACCTTAAAGCGCCTGGCAGCGCAGCTTCATCCCTGCGAACTTTTGGTAAGCAAAATCGAAAAGGAATTGAAGGAGGATGCCCCGCTCTTGCTACATCTGGGCGGAGTGATCAAGGAAGGAGTAGATCAGGAATTGGACGAATATCGGGGACTGGCCAATAAAGGAAAGGACTACCTCATCCAAATTCAGCAAAGAGAGGTGCAAAACACGGGAATTTCTTCCCTGAAAATTTCATTTAATAAGGTGTTTGGGTACTACTTGGAAGTCACCCATGCGCACAAAGACAAAGTACCACAAGAGTGGATCAGAAAGCAAACCCTAGTCAATGCGGAGCGATACATTACCCCAGAGCTGAAGGAATACGAAGAAAAAATAGTCAATGCAGAGGAGCGCATGATTGCGCTAGAGCAGCGCTATTTTCAAGAGTTAGTCCGAGAAGCCTCCGCCTTTGTGGTGCCCATTCAGCAAAATGCCCGGGTATTAGGGACCTTGGATGTCTTGATTTCATTTGCCAAGGTGGCCTTGAGTAATCGCTATTGCCGCCCCAAGATAGCCGACAGCGACACGCTAGAAGTCAAGGAGGGAAGGCATCCCGTGATTGAAAAACAACTGGCAGCAGGGGATAACTATGTGCCCAATGACATTTACTTGGATCACCAAAGACAGCAGATCCTCATCATCACGGGGCCCAACATGGCAGGAAAATCTGCCCTTTTGAGACAAACTGCTCTGATCGTATTGATGGCACAAATGGGCAGCTTTGTACCGGCCTCTTTTGCACGAATAGGGCTTATTGATAAGGTATTTACTCGAGTAGGTGCTTCGGATAACCTATCCAAGGGAGAATCCACCTTTATGGTAGAAATGACCGAAACGGCCAGCATCCTAAATAACCTGTCTGATAGAAGTCTGGTCTTGATGGATGAAATAGGCCGGGGGACTTCTACTTACGATGGCATTTCTATCGCCTGGTCAATTGTGGAATATTTGCATCAGCACCCAACGGCAAGAGCCAAAACCCTGTTTGCCACACATTACCACGAGCTCAATCAATTGGCAAGTGATTTTCCAAGGATAAAAAATTTCAACGTATCGGTGAAAGAAGTAGGAAACAAGGTCATTTTTATGCGCACCCTGAAGGAAGGGGGGAGTGAGCATAGTTTTGGAATCCATGTGGCTCAGATGGCGGGCATGCCCAATCCCATTGTATTGCGGGCCTCAGAAATCATGACTCATTTGGAAAAAGATAAGGCGCTGCAAGAAAAGAAGAACAAATTGAAAGAGTTGCCCAAGTCCAATGTGCAGCTACATCTTTTTGAAATGGACCCCAAGCTTGCCGAAGCCAAGAAGTTGTTGGAAGAGTTAGATATCAATGCCATTTCTCCCATAGAAGCGCTGTTGAAACTGCATGAGCTCAAGAAAAAAATGGAATGAGTGCACCGGGAAAGGCATGTGGGGCGCCGTCTTTTTTAAAAAATCAAAATACTAAAACAGGGCTTCCTGCCTGAATACACAAAAAATTCTTGCTTTTTGCCTTGTAAAAATAGTAACAGCGCGTACATTTGCATCCACCAATTATCAAAACAAAGGTTTTGGTATTCTATTCTGCGAGAGTAGCTCAGTTGGTAGAGCACGACCTTGCCAAGGTCGGGGTCGCGAGTTCGAATCTCGTCTCTCGCTCTAAAGCCCTTGCAAAAGGGCTTTTTCGTTTCACGAATAACAATTTGCGGTACCCGCTCGATTGAGCAGACGCAAGCCGGGATGGTGGAATAGGTAGACACGCAAGACTTAAAATCTTGTGGCCAAATCGGCCGTGCGGGTTCGATTCCCGCTCCTGGTACACAAGCCCCGTAATGTTACGGGGCTTTTTGTTTTTTTAGGAAGAGTGATACAAGAGTTCGTAGTACTCCCTGGCCATGCGGTTGCTATCAAATTCGGTACGCACGTCCTGCATTCCTGCTTGCACGAGGTCTCTCCATTTTCTTTTGTTGCTGTAGTAGAGGGGAAGAATTTCCTC
>VGMU01000042.1 GCA_016866385.1 Bacteroidota bacterium | reverse complement strand
TTTATAGTAGCCTACGACGAGGCCTTTTCTGAAGGAGGATATTTTTTAGCCTCTGTGGCAGATGAAGTTTATTTAAACCCTCTAGGGGGAATTGATTTCAATGGATTATCTTCTGAAACCATCTTTCTAAAAGGATTTTTTGACAAAGTAGGGATCAAACCTGAGGTGTTTCGGGTAGGAGAATTTAAAAGTGCCGTTGAGCCTTTTATCCTAGATAAAATGAGTCCTGAAAATCGACTTCAAACGCAATATTTTCTCGACGATATCAATGCCCATGCCATAGAACTTATCGCAACTTCAAGAGTCCTATCCAAGGATAGTGTAATGCAAATCAATAGCAAAATGCTTGTCAGAAAGCCTCAAGATGCAGTTACTTACAAGTTGGCTACTGCCCTTAAATACGAGGACGAAGTACATGCCTTACTCAAAGAAAAATTAGGACTGACCGAAGAAGATGAACTTCCTACCATCAATGCCACAGATTTGGGAAGTCTTGCAAAAAGCAAGAATATCACCTCTGATAACCGCATTGCAGTTATCCTAGCCGAGGGAGAAATCGTCGACGGTAATGCAGATGGAGCCATAAGCTCAGAAAAATTTGCAGAGGAAATCAGAAAGGCTAGAAAAGACGACAATATCAAAGCCATAGTCTTGAGGGTCAACTCCCCAGGAGGTTCTATTCTTGCCTCAGATGTGATTTGGAGAGAAATGGCAGAAGCTAAAAAAGCTAAACCTGTTATGGTTTCTATGGGCGAAGTAGCAGCATCTGGAGGGTATTATATATCTGCCCCCGCTGACACCATTGTGGCACAACCCAACACCATCACAGGCTCTATAGGAATTTTTGGCATTCTATTTAATGTCCAAGAGTTGGTCAACGAGAAGATGGGAGTTACCACAGATGTGGTATCTACAGGTGAACTTTCCGATTTTATGAATGTAGCTAGACCTTTGACTGAAGTAGAACGAACCATCATCCAATCCAGTGTAGAAGACGGGTACGAAACCTTTATTTCTCGAGTGGCAGAAGGTAGAGGAATGCATCCCGATTCGGTCAGAAAGGTTGCTTCAGGTCGGGTATGGACAGGATCTCAGGCCAAAGAAAGAGGTCTTGTAGATGTTTTAGGTGGATTGGATACGGCAATCAAACTTGCTGCAGAAAAAATTAAGGCAGGGGACGATTATCGTGTGGTATACTATCCAGAAAAAAAGCCTTGGTTTGAAGAGCTGATGCTTTCTTTCACTGACGAAGTACAACTGAGAATCCTTCAGCGTCAATTAGGCCAGCATTACCCACTGTATAAAAAATTAGAGCATATTAAGCGCTATCACGGGGTACAGGTACGAATGCCTCAGGACATAACCATCAAATAGGTACACCATAAAAAGAACAAAAAAACTCAGCCAAAATAGCTGAGTTTTTTATTTTAGTCTAACCTATAGTTTCTGAAGTAAAATTTTCCAAGCCAATTCCACGTGCCCAGCTTCAAGTTCTTCCTTGGCCCAGAGGTGGAGATGATTGACCCAGGACTCAGGATCCATGTGAAAACGCTTTCTCAGTTCCTGTACTTCTGGGGTCAATGCAAATTCAGCAATGGAAACGGGATCGGGCAGCTGCTCTACGTTGCCCAAGCGCCCGAGATGATTTCCGGTCAACACCGAGCTCATTCTAATATGTTCGGGCAGTTGATCCACGCCTATTCCCAAGGTGGTCAAGGGCTTAGGAATTTGGAATAGGCTATCAGAAGTCACCTGGCTATACCAATTTCCTCCTAGGCGGGCTACGGGCTTCAATTTAAGGGGATGAATTGCCCCATCCTGGTCCAAAATCTTTTCGTCTAGGTGAATGACTTGCACCTCACAAATCACCAAATTGCCTGCTCCACCTTGGTCCCCCAAGGGCAATACTTGGTTTACTTTGCATTCAAAGCTGATGGGGGCTTCCTTCACACGAGGGGGGCTCACCATTTGGGAGGGGATGGGGGTTAAACCTGCCTTGATAAATTCATTTACTCCCCGAGGATATTCGGTACTTGCAAGGGACATTTGTTCGACCAAATCAAACCCAACCACATGTATCACGACTTCTGGCACCTCCAATACATTTTCCAAGGTGTGTTTGGTACTATTGTCTCTTACCCTTCGGGAAGGAGAAAAAATTAAAATGGGAGGTTGAGCACTAAATACATTAAAAAAACTGAATGGACTTAAATTTACCTCTCCCTCTTTGCTGAGGGTACTGGCAAAGGCTATGGGCCTAGGCGCTATAGCCCCCTGTAGGATGGCCTGAAGTGCGGGAGTAGAAAGGTCTTTAGGAAAAATTGTTTTCATTTGATGAAAATAGCATGCAATTTTAACAGAACCTGCTTACTTCTCGAATAAGTTTTACGTTTATGACCAAAAATACAGCAAAAATCTTTCTACTTCTCCTAGGCCTTAGCCTTGGTTTCTTGAGTGCTACCGCGGCCCAAAACCATCGCATCGCTACCTTCAATATCCGCTGGGACAATCCTAAAGACGAAGGCAACTTGTGGAAGGACCGAGTCACTCAGGTGCTTCAACTCATTCAATTTCATGAAATTGGCATCCTTGGAACTCAGGAAACCTTGGCTCATCAGCTCCTAGCAATCAATGAGGGCCTGGGCTATGCTTCCCTCGGGGTAGGCCGGGACGATGGAGCTGAAAAAGGAGAATTTTCTCCCATCCACTACGATCCAAAGCGCTACAGCGTAGAAAAATCAGGGACTTTTTGGCTTTCACTAAGTCCAGATGTTCCCAGCAAAGGATGGGATGCCGCTCTAAATCGCATCTGTACTTGGGGAAAGTTTGTTTCCTCTTCCGGAGAGCGATTCTATGTGTTTAATGTGCACTACGACCATATGGGTCAACAGGCCCGGGAGGAAAGTAGCAAGTTGGTGTTGGCAAAAATTAAAGAAATCAATTCGGAAAAGCTTCCTGTGATCTGGATGGGAGACTTCAATGTGAACCCCGAAAACAAGGCCTATGGAGTGATCCTAGAAAATGCCTCTTGGAAGGATGCCCGATTGATCTCCAAGCTTCCCTCCTATGGACCTAGAGGCACCTTTACCGGATTTGATTGGGAGCGATTGCCCAATGAAATCATAGACCATATTTTTGTTCAAGGGGAGATAGAAGTGCTACGCCACGGCATCCTGAGTGACAATTATGGAAAAAAATATCCCTCAGATCACTTCCCGGTACTCATGGAGTTTAGATGGGTAAAGGAAAAATAAGGTAAACCTAAGCGCCTATTGCGCCAAGGCAGCGACTCCTGGAAGGACTTTCCCCTCCATATGCTCCAACAAGGCTCCTCCCCCCGTGGAGACGTAGGAGACCTGATCGGTGTATCCAAATTTATTAACCGCTGCAGCAGAGTCACCTCCACCAATAAGGGAATATGCGCCATTTCTCGTGGCATCTGCCACATACGCTGCAATGGCCTTGGTTCCTTTATCGAAGGATTCCATTTCAAATACCCCCATAGGGCCATTCCATAGGATAGTTTTTGAAGATAAAATTACTTTTCCAAACAATTCCCTGGTCTTAGGCCCTATATCCAATCCCATCCAATTGTCTGGAATCTCCCCCTTATTCACGAGTGACTGATTGGCTGTATTGGAAAAATCATCCGCAATCACTGTGTCAACTGGCAAAATCAAGTTGACTCCTTTGGCCTTTGCTTTTTCCATCAATTCCAATACAAAATCAATTTTATCAGCTTCCAACAGTGAATTCCCAATCGATCCTCCCTGAGCTTTGGCAAAGGTGTAAGACATTCCTCCACCGATAATCAGGTTGTCTACCTTCTCCAACAAACGCTCGATGATCAATATCTTATCAGCAATTTTTGCTCCACCCATGATCGCCGTATAGGGCCTTTCTGGATTCCCTAAAACTTTGTCGGCATTAACCAACTCTGATTCCATGAGGTAGCCTGCTACTTTTTGAGAAAAATTGGCTGCAATGATCGCCGTAGAGGCATGCGCTCGGTGCGCAGTACCAAAAGCATCGTTGACGTAAACATCACCCAACTGGGACAACTCCTTCGCAAAGGCTTCGTCACCCTTTTCTTCTTCTTTATAAAATCGAAGATTTTCTAGTAGCAACACATCTCCTGCTTGGAATTGTGCAGCCTTTTTACTTGCCACTTCTCCTCTACAATCTTCCGCAAAGGAAATTTTTTGACCCAAGGCTGATTCAACAGCAGGCACAATATGCCTTAGCGAGTATTTATCCTCAGGACCTCCTTTTGGTCTTCCCAAGTGAGACATCAAGACGACAGAACCTCCATCCTTGAGTATTTTTTTAATCGTAGGCACAGCAGCTTGAATCCTAGTATCGTCAGTGACATGAAAAGATTCGTCAAGAGGAACGTTAAAATCAACCCGCACTAAGGCTTTTTTTCCGGCAAAATTCAGGCTATCTACATTGCGAACATGGGTGCTCATAGGTATTGAAGTCAGAGTGAATAGGATTAGGTTTTTTAGATGGACGAATTTACTTCAATTTCGTTCAATTAGGAAAATGTAAGAAAGAACAAGCTCTTCCTTAGCCTTGAGAGGACGCCGAGGCCCTACGTAGGCGATCGTTGATGGCCCTACCCAAACCCATCTCAGGAACCTCTTCTGCAAGGATGAGGTCCACTTCACTCTCATCCAATTGGCGCATGGAAGAAAATAGCTGTTGAGCAGCTTCGCGAAGATCTCCTGAAAGACTTAAAATTCGTTGGTTTTCTAAAGGAAGCTGCGGATAATTGGTAGAAAAGCTCAGAACCCCAACTTTCTTACCAAGGGAAGTATATTGAGCAATGAGATCAGAAACATGACCTAAAATAAAGGGTTTTCTTGGAGCATAGTGGCTTTCAAGCTGACCTGGAGCAATGGGCTGGCTAGAACTATGAGCTTGCACCTGTACCGGTCCAACCCATTTTTCTATTTGATTTACTTCCAGGCCTCCCAAGCGGTAGACGACCACTTGCTTCCCTTCCATGCCTACAATCGTGCTTTCTAATCCAACTTCACAACTTCCTCCATCCAAAATATAGGGGATTTTATCCCCCAATTGGGCATACACATGCTGGGCCTGTGTGGGACTAATGTATCCAAAAGGATTGGCACTAGGAGCAGCCAAGGGGAATTCCAGAGTCTGGAGCAAGGAGAGGGTAAGGGGATGATTGGGAACGCGCACTGCTACTCGATCTAAACCAGAGGTCAGCAAATCGGGTACTCCAGCAGCCTTGGGTAATAGCAAAGTAAGTGGCCCTGGCCAAAATTTTTCTGCCAAAGTTTTTAGCGGAGCTGGAAAACTTAAAATATAGGGAATAACCCTCTCCAAAGAGGCCGTATGGAGAATCAGTGGGTCAAAAGTGGGTCTATTTTTAGTTTCAAAAATCAGACTCAAGGCTGGGACATCCAAGGCATTGCCTGCAAGACCATAGACCGTCTCCGTGGGAATCCCGACCAACTGTCCTTTTCTCAAATAGGAAGCTGCTATGTCGATGGCTATGCCTACGCTTGCCTTCATTTGCTTTGACAAAAATCATTTATCCAGGTAGCCGCTTGGGTATATCCCAAAGAAAGCGCCATTTGCAGGTCGGCACAACCCTCATTTTTTTGACCTAGAGCACTCATTCTGGTGACCCCTAACAAATAATAAGCTTCTGCATTTTTGGGATCAAGGTTGACCGTTTGGGCCAAAGACTCTAAGCCATGGATGGGATCATCCATTCCCAAGTTTGCCTTGGCCAAACGAAAATGAGCTTCTGCATTTTCAGGATCTGCTTTTACCACGGTTTGGAAATCCAGCATAGCATCTTCGTAGGCTTCCATGGTAAGTAAGGTGGTACCTCTATTAAAAAAAATATCCAGTTGACTTGGATCCAAAGCCGCTGCCAAATTAAAGTCGGCAAGGGCCTCTTTGTACCTTTCCAATTTCATCTTGGCATTCCCTCGATTAAACCAAGGCTTATACACCGTGGAATCTGCCTGAATGGCTGCATCAAATATAGGGATAGCCTCCTGTACACTTCCTTGCTGAAAAAGGGCTACTCCTTTGGCATTCAGGGCTTCTGCTTGGGTAGGATTTTTAGCTAAGACTTGATCAAAGTAGGTTTCGGCCTCTTTCCAATCTTGAGTATCCATTTTTTGAAACCCTGCCTTCAAAAGCTCCTCCTCATTAGGGGAACAAGCACTTAGAAAAGCGCCAAATAAACCTATTATCCAACAGTACCTCACAGGGATTTTTTTTGGCAAAGATAGGGAAATCGTCTTAGGTGGTGCCTAGCTTTTCCCGAAAAGGATTTGGAATAGGTACAGGAATGAGCGCCTCTTTGTCCACAGAGACCAGCACGCATTTACAGGAAGCAAAAACCTGTTCCTCCCCGTTACTGCCTCTACCTATTAAAAATTGCTCCAGATCAAAAGAGGTATTGCCCAGTCGGGTACATTTGACTAAGGCCTCCACCTGATCCTGTAGATGAATGGGTCTCAAGTAGTCAATTTCAATCCTACCTACTACGGTGCCTACGCTCAACACGTCCCAGCCTATCGTTTGGTACAAGAAAAGGGATCTTGCATGTTCGAAATAACTAAAATAGACTCCATTATTTACATGCAAATACCCATCTATATCTGAAAATCGAAGTTGAATGGGGCAAGAAAAAGAAAAGGTTGCCCTCAACTGGGCCAGGTCGTAGGTACGCATTAGCCAAAAATTTCAGATTTACTTGTTTTTTCCAGCATTCGGAGTATAGAGGGGTTGTACCCTATCAGATCCACCACGGAATCAAAGGTAATCCAAGCCAAAGAAATACTTTCGTCACTTTTGATCAGGGGCTCGTTGAGGTCTGCTTCAAAGAGGTAGCGTACGTCGTAATGAAAGTGTTCGGCCACATGAGATCGCTCAGGAATGATGTGTTTGTCTAGATCGAAAATAGACGAATCCATGAGCTGCAAGCTGGTCAATCCACTTTCTTCCCATGCCTCTTGCTTAGCTACTTCCATCAGATTTTCATTCCCATCGGCATGACCTCCCAGTTGAAGCCATCTCCCCAATTTGCGGTGGAGCGTGAGCAGGGTGTGCGTTCTTTCTTTATTAACAATCCAGGCTGAGGCAGTAAAATGTCCAGCTACCCTTTCCCTTCTAAAGGCTAGGGGGTCTTCGGTCAAGGCTAAGAAATCTGGGGCAAATAAAGATTCTTCTTCATAGGGAGTACGGTAGGACTGCAATTGCGCACGGAGCGTGGTTCTATTCATGGGAGGGGTGTTCAAATAGTTTATCCATTAATTCGTCAAATGGCTTGGCCTCTTGGTAATTTCTATCCGAGTAAATCGCCGCCAGGAGCTTGATATAACTTGGTGTATTGTTGATACTTACTTTTTCTAAGGAAATATTCCCGTAGAGTTGGGTGATGGGTTCGCCCTCCTGAGGCATTTGTAGCGGGGGCTTAAAGTAAAATTTTTCAGTCTGTTTTACTTGTTCATTGATTTCTTCGAGTTTTCTATCCAAGCTCACCTGCCGATACCCCAAAGCTAAAACACGGCGGCTTAATCCCAAGAAAAGTAAGGAAAAAGAAGAGAGATCTAGAGGGGACTCGTAACTAATTGCAAAACCATTCGCATAGGAAGAAGTAAAAAGATGAACTTCAGGAGATTCGTTGATTTGTGTCCTCTTAAAGTGGTAATTCCGGAAAATCAAAGAGAATAAAGAAGTCGCTGCCTCCGAGTGGATCCAACCTTCCAGTTCTTGTACTTCTTTGTCCTTCAAGGTAAAGTTTTCCTTCATCTGCAAGGGGACAGTTTCTTTGGAGGGAAACAATTTTTGCCAAACCTGATCAAAGTAATTACTCATGGGAAGGGAGGGAATATTTGCCTAATGGGGATACTACTATTTTTCCTTGGTCCACCAATTGCCTGAGCCAAATAAAGTGTTGGTCTGAAGCAGGTTTGTTGAGGTATGCAAACACCTCTTCTTCAGCTAACTCCCCATGAAGGGCTAAAGTTTCAAGAATTTTATTTTTAAAAATTTCTTCATCTTGGAAGGCTCTAGATTGCTTCTGCTTGTGAAGACAGCAATCACAAATCCCACAAGGAAGATCGGAATGCTCTCCGAAATAGTATTGAATAAGCTGGGACCTACAAACCTCTTGTTGGTGAGCATAGGCCACCATGCGTTTGGCTTTTTCCAAAGAGAGCTCCCTTCTCGCTTGAATACGTTTGTGTTGCAAGGGGAGTTGGGCCACATCAAATCGCTGCGTTAGGAAGGAAAGTTGAGGACCATCCTTTCTTTTGTCATAATCAAGGACCTCCATTTTTGCTAAGAGGGAAAGTTGTCGGATTACCTCCGCTTCTGTCGTCCCCAAGACTTTGGCCAATTTGGATTCTTGTATGGGTAAGTATTCTGAAAACAGATTTCCTCCATAACTTCTCAAAAGCATTTTTAAGATAAGTTCTAGGGTAGCATTCTGAATTTGAATTTCATACAACCTGCTGGGGTCTACTAAAAAGTGTACTCGAGAAGGAGTAAAAAAACTTTCATTCAAGGACAATATGCCCTCTTCTCCCAATACCTTAAGCGCATGGTATGTTTCTAAAGAAGGAAGTTGGTAGGTGCTACAAAAATTATGGAGATCAAAATCAAAACTAGTTGCTGGTTGAGTTCCTACAGCCAACTGAAAATAATTGGCTAGACACTGGTATACGCGTTTGAGGTAATCTACGGGAGGATAGACCAGGGCTGCCCTATCCATCAGGAGCTCAAAATCTTGGGCATTGGTCAACAGGACGGCAAAGGCCTTTAGCCCATCTCTTCCTGCCCTACCTGCCTCTTGGTAATAATTTTCCATGTGTTCGGGAAGATCACTGTGGATGACTACCCGTACGTCTGGCTTATCAATTCCCATCCCAAAGGCATTGGTACTTACCATTACCCTGATTTTATTGGTTTTCCAGGCTTCTTGTTTGGAAGATCTTTCTAATCCAGACATCCCTGCATGGTAGCTTTCTGCAGCAATTCCCATGTGAACCAATGCTTTGGCAATCTTCTGTACCCCTTGTCGAGTACGAACGTACCAAATGGCTGATCCAGGAATTCTTTGGAGAATTTCTATTCCTTTTTCCAGCTTATTTTCTACCAAGCGAACGCTGTAGCTGAGATTTTTACGAAAAAAACTTTGTTGAAACAAAGCCGGGTTCTTAAACAGAAGTTTCTCCTGGATGTCTGCTACCACCTCTGGAGTAGCCGAAGCCGTGAGAGCTACTACCGGTACCTTGGGATGAAAACTACGAATCTGAGCTATTTCAAGGTAGGAAGGCCGAAAGTCATAGCCCCATTGAGAAATGCAATGGGCCTCGTCCACAGCGATTACATTGACTTTCATTTGCTTAAATCGCTCCACAAAGATGGGGGTTTTCAAGCGCTCGGGAGAGAGATACAAAAATTTCACTTCGCCAAAGATGCAATTGGAAAGGAGGGTATCTACTTCCTTGCTGCTTAATCCAGAATGTATGGCCACTGCTTTGACCCCCCGGGTTTTCAGTTGGTCTACTTGGTCTTTCATCAAAGCAATCAAGGGAGAGACCACCAGACAAATGCCCTCCTGCGCCAAGGCAGGCACCTGAAAGCAAAGACTTTTTCCACCCCCTGTAGGGAGTAGTGCTACGGTATCCCTTCCTTGATATACCGCATCCACGATTTCTTTCTGGATAGGGCGAAAGGCATCAAATCCAAATACTTCTTTGAGAATTCTGTGCAGTTTGTCTTCCACCTGAGGCTTTAAGCATTAGTGCTGGAACAGGTCCAGTTGCATTGAAGGGATAAATTAGACCGAGTTGCAGACATTGACAAATTCAAGGAAAGAAAACTGCGTGAAAACCAAAAGAACCCTTTGCCAAGGAGTCTTGATTTTGGTAAGTTCCCAAGCTTGGGTTTAAAAATTCTTGGATAAATGTAGGGGCTGTTGATCCCCAAACCAGCGAGTCTTTTTCTGGAAAAAAGTGCATTTCCAGCCCTGGAAAATAAATAGAATTTCCTTCTGAGACACCTTTTAGCGACGTAGGCTCCAAGCCCCAATCGGTTTTTCTTCTATTGGGTGCGATGGAGAAGGGAAGTTTAAGAATAGGAAAATCTTGATTCCAACTAAGGTAATTTTGGCCCCATCGCAGGTCTATCAAGGCCCCTTGAGGAGAGGAATAGAAAAACACCTCCTGAGAGGGCCTTTGTACCTCCTTAATAATCGCCTGTAAGGAAAGAAAAAGCCATAAAAAAGAGCTTAGATAGATCATTTTCTTTCGAGGGCCTGTTTGCCAAAGAATCCAAACTCCCATCAGGAACCATAAAAATCCCATTTCCGCTGAGGACAAGGAAAGACCTTCTATCCTGGTACCTGGGAAGGAGTGAATCCCGTAGGTAATTTCATTTTGCAGAAAAATCAACCCATCCAGTAGCCATCCTAAGCCATATCCTAGGCCAGGAACCCAGGAAAGTATCAAAAATGGGACCCCCAAGTAGAGGGTCAAAAATGATAAAGGAACTAAAATCAGATTTGCCAATAAAAAATAACTTGGAAAAGTATGGAAATGATAAATAGTCAAGGGACTTGTCGCCAATTGAGCAGCTACCGTTACCGTGATCATTTGCCAGAAGTACTCCAAGACCCTAGAATTAGGGAGCCAAAAGCGAAGCAAGAGGGGTTGCAGGCCGACGATACCTGCCACGGCTAGGTAAGACAATTGGAAGCCCAAATCAAAAATCACCAAAGGGTCTAGGACCAGCATCACTAGAGCGGAACAAGCGAGAACATTCCAAATGGAGGGTTTTCTTCGTCTCATTTGGCCTGCTGTGAGTAAGGTAAACATCCCTGCTGCCCGAATTACCGATGGAGAAAATCCCGCGATAAGGGCATAAAGCCAAATCAATGCAATAACGAACAGCAAATAGGTGTTTTTTCCTTGCTTCCAGGAAGAGAAGAAGGAAATAGGGATCAGTAATACTGCATAAATGATCCCCACGTGCAATCCCGAAACGGCAAGAATATGTAGCGTACCTGTATCCGCATAGGCTTGCTCCATTTCGGGGTCTAAGGATTGCTTTTGACCCAGTAACAAGGCTTGTGCAATTTGTTGAGATTCTGGTCTATGAATACGGTTTTGAATTTGTTGAGATAATCGCTGTCGTAGTTGAGATAAGGAAAATTCTAGCCTAGATACGCCACTAGAATCCAATACAACTAAATTTTTGCCAACAAATTGTCGGAAGTGAATGCCCTTTCTAGCTAAAAATAAGCGATAGTCAAACTCATGGGGGAAACTTGGAGAGGAAACAATTTCTGGCTTTTGATCGATCCAAACGATTTCTCCGGCTTGGAGTGAACGATCAATTTGATGGTAGATCAGTACATTTCCTGTGCCCACCTTCCACCCTAAGCTATCTCGGATAGCAATAACTCGGACTACATTCTGAAAGGAATGTTCTTTGATTTGATCCATTTCTTGAATTTCTCCGATATAGGATAATGCTCCCTTAGGCCAAGCCCGAAGACCTGCAACAGGGTCATTTGCCTTTCCAAGGGAAAGTCCAAGCAAAAACAAAAGGAAGTAACCTAAACTGGAACTTAACCATGGGGAAAAAAGAGAGGATTTAAGAATATTCCATGCATATACGGCCCAAACCAAGCCCAAACAGATCCAAATAAGGCTAGAGGGAAATGAAGGAAGAAAAGGCTCTAAAAGGAAGCCCAGAAACACAAAAGGGAAGTACCTCAAAAATGGAAACTCAGCAAAGGTCATCGTCAAAAAATAGAATTAAGAAAAAATCCTCAGGAAGGAGGAAATGGTTGATACTTGTAAAAATAAAATCTAAAAAATGGGTTAAGAACTAGTTAAGAGCGGGTCATTTTAAAATGTAAAATGGCACATTCTTCAAACATCTCACCTACTTGCTGAAAACCAAACTTCGAATAGAGAGGCATCGCATGCAGCTGGGCATGCAAGTATTTGGTCTTTCCGAGAGCATTAGGATTGTCCTCTATATCAGCCAAAACGGCAGCAACCAAGGCTTGGCCTACTCCCTGTCCTCTATGCTCTTTCAGCACAGCAAAGCGTTCTAATTTTACTCCATTTGGGGTAAATCGCCATCGAGCTGTCCCAACAGGGAGATCATCAAGCCGTGCTAAAAAATGTCTAGAAGAATCTTCAAATTCATCGTATTCTTCTTCTGCAGCCACTTCTTGTTCCTCTACAAACACCCTCTCTCGAATAGAGAAAGCATCCTCAAGCTCCGAGGCCTGATCAATTAGTTCTACCCTTACCTTCATGGGATACCGCTTGTTTTTGAAGCTCATTTTTTTCATAAGCTTCTATGATGGCCTTAACCAATTTGTGACGAATAACGTCATTTCCGCCAAGCCTAACGGTGGCTGTACCCTTTACTCCTTCCAAGACCTGCAAAGCTTCCGAAAGACCTGATTTCTGTCTAATGGGTAAATCCACCTGAGTCTGATCTCCCGTGATGATGACTTTGGCATTGGGTCCCATCCGGGTCAAAAACATTTTTATTTGTTCGCTAGTCGTATTTTGAGCTTCATCCAACAACACAAAGGCATCATGCAAGGTCCTTCCCCTCATGTAGGCCAAAGGTGCAATCTCAATGGCTCGTGTTTCTTGGTAATACCTTAATTTTTCTGGAGGGACCATGTCTTGCAAGGCATCGTAAATGGGGCGTAGGTAAGGATCTAATTTTTCTTGAAGATCTCCTGGAAGAAACCCGAGATTTTCTCCCGCTTCTACTGCCGGCCTTGTAATGATGATGCGCTTTACCTCTCTATTTTTGAGTGCGCGTACGGCTAGCGCGACTGCTATATATGTTTTACCTGTTCCTGCTGGACCCAAAGCAAACACCAAGTCATTTTTCATGACCGCATCCACCAATTTGCGTTGATTGGCTGACTTCGGTTTGATGACCAGGCCTTTGTTCCCAAAAACAATCACCTGGTCCCGATGAGCCTCCTCAAATGGACCTCCTTCAATGGCTAGGTATTCCTTGACCTGAACTGGAGTGAGTTGCCCAAATCGCTCCACATGTTCTAGGAGCATGTTGATCAAATCGTTGATACGAAGAATTTCTGGAGCCGTACCTTGGATGCGAATCTCATTTCCTCTAGACACTACCTTGCATTGGGGAAATGCTTGAGAGATTTGACGGATATTTTCATTGGCTGCGCCAAAAAATTCCGCCAATGGAACATGTTCTAGGGTAATTACTTTTTCGACCAAAGTTGCGTTTTGATTAGATTTCCCTTGAAGGCAAACGAATAAAATGATTATTTTTGTTCACACCCCAACAAACAAAATTACAAAATTTTACTTTACTTGCTTGCATGGCCTTGGTGACCTTCCTCTCTGATTTCGGGGACAACGATTATTACGTTCCAGCTGTGAAAGCCAAAATGCTATCCATCAATCCCCAGCTTCAGATTGTAGATATTTCTCATGGAATTACCCCTTTTGACTTGGAGCATGCAGCATTTGTCTTACGATGCACCTTCAGGGAATTTCCCAAAGGCACCGTACATCTTGTTGCCATCAATACGGCGGGGAATGCCTCGGTAGGATTCATAGGAATAAAATTAGAAGATCATATTTTTATAGGCCCAAACAACGGGGTATTTAGCCTTCTGGCCGACTACGATCCAGGAATAATTGTGCAATTTTCAGACATACACCTGAAGGAATCTACTTTTCCAACGCGAGATATTTTAGGGCCCATAGCAGCAAAAGTTGCCTCAGGAGCAGCCATTCATGATTTTGGTGGGCCTTCCTCGCAGTTCAAAAAGTTGATGCCCCGACAAGCCAAAGCTACAAAGGAGCAAATTATTGGACATGTCATTCGGGTGGATCGATACGGCAACTTGATTACCAACATCCGTAAAGAAGTGTTTGAAAAATTGAATCCTGGAAAGTTCAGCATTCAATTTGGTAGGGAAACAGCCACTCATATTCAATCAGGTTACGATCAAGTGGAAGATGGGGAACCCTACTTATTTTTCAACAGCATGGATTTATTGGAAATTGGAATAAATCATGGGCATGGAGGAAATCTCTTGGGATTAAAGCAAGACAGTGTAGTCTATATTACTTTTGAGGGATAAAAATTATAATCAACTAGTTGATAGATAGTTAGTTCTTTTTTACACCAAAAAAGGGTGGAAAGGGATGCCTAAAGCGTAAAAAATTTAAAGGAAGTAGGGGGCGGAGTTTGTAGGAAATCATTTTTGTCAGCATATTTGCAGCCCATTCGATACGGAATGGGAAGAGTATTTGCCCAGATGGCGGAATTGGTAGACGCGTTGGTCTCAAACACCAATGAGGTTACACTCGTGCCGGTTCGACTCCGGCTCTGGGTACATAGAAAAAAAGGCCTGTATTCTGCAGGCCTTTTTTTATCCATTTCCTCTTAAAATTTCCATAGGAGCTTGATTGATGATCTTTCGTCCATTTAGCCAGCCCAACACAATAGTCAGTACCGTAATGGCCAAGTAAATCACTAAACCCTCTTTCCAGGCCAGGCTAAAGTTCATCTGAAAGACAAATTTTCCCAATAGGAAGGTCGCAAAAAAGGAAAGCAAAATCCCAGACAAGGAAGCCAAGCTGCCCAAAAAGAAGTATTCCAAGGTATTGATTAGTCGCACCAAGGCAGAACTTGCCCCTAAGGTGCGGAGCAAAATACTTTCCCGCATGCGTTGGTATTTGCTGATAATCAAGGAACTGATCAACACCAATATTCCGGTGGCAATGGAGAAAAAGGCCATAAACTGAATGACGAAACTGATCTTGCCTAAAATCTCCTCCAGAGTTGCTACAATGGTTCCTAGGTTGATAATTGAAATGTTTGGAAATTCCCGAACAATTTCACTTTGTACCGCCGCAGCTTGCAGATCATCTTTGGTCTTGGTAATGATCACATGAAACTTAGGTGCTTCCTCCAAGACTCCCGATGGAAATATCACAAGAAAATTGGTAGAAACTTGATTGAATTTGACATCCCTTAAACTCCCAATATAGGTTGTGATAGGACGTCCCTGCACGTTAAATTCAACCTCATCCCCTAACTCAAATCCATTGCCTTCGGCAAAACCCTTCTCGAAGGAAACAAAAATACTATCTCCTCGGGCTCCTTTGGGAATTAGGGCACCATCAGTTAGCTGTTCTGAGGAAATTAAGGTATCCCGGTAGGTTACTCGAAACTCTCGATTGTACAACCAACGACTGTAATTTTCCTCTTCTGGAAGTTCCTCATTGGCTTTTTTTGTGATGCCGTTGATAGCGTTGAGCTGCATGGTGACTATGGGTAACTCCTGCAATACGCGCATTTTTTGCGCTATTACCTTAGCCTTCACCGCTTCAAGTTGGGGAGTCTGAATGTCAAAAAGGAGGAGGTTGGGTTGGTCTTCCTTATCGGCGAATTTGGCCTCCTGCAGCAATTGATTTTGAAGAAAAAACAAGGTGCTGATCATGGCTGTACCCAAGCCAATAGTAGCGATCAGGGAAATGGTCTGGTTGTTGGGTCGATACAGATTGGACAAGGCTTGTCGCCAAGGATAGCTCAAAGAAAGAGGTAAAAATTTCCTTACTGACCACATGATCGCTATCCCCACTCCCCATAGCATCCCAAAGGCTAGCAGCACAAAAAGGGTAAACCCAATAGCCCAAATCAGCTTCCCGAGTAAGTAATAGCTAAACCCTAGGATAAAAAGCAAAATTCCTAGCATCACCGCCCAACGGGCAGGGTCCTTCAGAAGGGTAGTATCTGCCGTTTCTGGCCGTAACGTTGCCATAGGAGAAACCTTTCTCACTTTCAGTAAGGGAAGTAAGGCAAATAGCAAAGAAACCAAAAGGCCCGTTACCATACCAAAACCTATAGATTTCCAAGAAATCCCCACCGAAACTTCTACAGGCAAGAAATCTGAAAAAACTACCGGCAACACAAACTGAAGGGCTGTTCCCATGATTGACCCTATCATTGCCCCTACTAGGCCCATGCCTACAATTTCAACCAAATAAATCAACAAGACCTCCAAGGAGGGAACTCCCAAACAGCGTAGGACTGCAACAGAGGCTATTTTTTCTTTCACAAACACATTTACCGCAGAGGCTACCCCTACACAACCCAAGAGTAGGGCTATAAAGGCGACCAAACTCAAAAAATTGGAAAGATTAGCAAAGGATCTTCCTGTGCTTTCTTTGCGATCTTCCACCGTATCTGCATCGATACGATCTACTTCCCACTGGGATTCGAAAGGCTTTATGAGTTGATCCACTTGGGTCCCAGCTGGGAATTGCAAGTAGCGGGAATATTCCACCCTACTTCCGTATTGCACCAAGCCCGTTTCCTCCAAATAGGCCAGAGGAATGTAAACCGCTGGAGCCACACTAGCCGTGATTCCAGTTTGTCCTGGAACTTTTTGAAGCTCGCCAACAATCTCAAAAAGCACCTTTCCCACCTTGATGGAATCACCCACCTGGGCATCAAATTGGGTCAAAAGAGCTTTTTCAACCAGGGCTTTTTTTCCTCCGCTCCTAAAATCTTCTTCTCCTTCAAGAGGTAGCGTTTCCAACTTCCCATAAAATGGGAAATTACCTTCCAGAGCCCTCACTTGAGTCAATCGACTCGCATCTTTTTTGGGAAAGGCCACCATAGAAGCAAAATTTACTTCCGAAGCAATCTCCAGCGCTAAGGAATCAATAGCTTGTTCCCCCAGGGGCTTATTATTTTCCAATACCAAATCTGCCCCTAAGAGCTCCTTGGCTTGGTCGTCTATATCCCTGACTAAGTTTTCTCCAAAGCTACTGATCGCCACCAAGGCAGCAATCCCTACGACAATGGAGGAAACAAAAAGCAGCAAGCGGGGAAGATTTTTTCTAAAATCTCGCCCAGCCATTTTAAAAATCCAAGCAAAATCAGGCATGGGTCTCCTCCTGTATTTTACCTCCCTTGATATGAATAATTCGCTTGGTACGTGCAGCCAAGTCCAAATCGTGGGTGACCAATACCAAAGTTGTTCCTTGCTCTTTGTTCAAATCAAAAATCAGGTTTTCAATCATCGCACCCGTCTCGGTATCCAAGTTGCCGGTAGGCTCATCGGCAAAAAGTATTTTCGGTGCATTGGCAAAGGCTCTAGCAATGGACACCCGCTGCTGCTCACCACCCGAAAGTTGGGTGGGATAATGCGTTGCCCTATCCTTCAAACCTACTTTTTCCAACAACTCCATCGCCTTTTCCTTGGCATCTTTTCTTTTTTTTAATTCCAAAGGCACCATTACATTTTCCAAAGCGGTGAGTGTGGGAAGCAACTGAAAATTTTGAAAAATAAATCCCACATCTTGGTTGCGCACCGCAGCTCTTTGATCCTCATTGAGCTGTTCTAAAGCCTGACCGTTGAGCACTACTGATCCAGAAGTCCCCGAATCCAACCCTGCACAGAGTCCAAGTAAGGTGGTTTTTCCGCTACCTGATGGTCCTACAATGGCCAAGGTTTCTCCTGCTTCTATGGAGAAGTTGACCCCCTCCAAAACAGTAAGCGAGCGACTGCCACTTTGGTAGGTTTTTGATAGTTGGGTAATGCTTAAAATACTCATGCTAGGTTGTAGTTAGGTAACCGTAGTGTCAAACGCTATTTTCCTTACTTTGTTAAAAAAAAACCATGGGGAAGGGAGCTAGAGAACAAAGAAAATAAATTTAGCTCGTATCCTTCTTAGACTTCGACAGAAGGTTTAAATTGGTCGACCAACTCGGAAATCTAGGTTTCCATGTATCACACAAATTAATATTCTAAGCATTTTCGGTTTAAAATCACTTTTAGCAAAAAAATAGATGAACATCCAACTCTTCCTTCGCTTGGTTTGCCTTTGTTGCCTAGTGCAATTCATTTCCTGCAGCTCGCCACAGTCTTCTTCGCAAGAGCAAGTTGGCGAAGAACAAGAGGTAGGGGAAAAAGTAAAAACCATCTTATTTTTTGGCAATAGCCTGACCGCTGGATACGGCATAGACCCTGAATTTTCTTTTGCTGGTCGGGTCCAATCCCGATTGGATAGTTTGAAACAAGAATTTAAAGTTATCAATGGAGGATTGAGTGGAGAAACCAGTGCAGGGGGCTTGAGTAGACTAGATTGGTTTTTGGAAGAAGAGCCCTACATTTTTATTCTCGAACTAGGGGGCAACGACGGGCTGAGAGGAATTGCCCTTTCTGAGACGAAAAAAAACCTACTTTCCATCATCGATAAGGTATATGCCAAGTACCCCAATACAAAAATTGTTTTGGCTGGAATGCAGATTCCCCCCAATATGGGACAAGAATATACTAACGGATTTAAGGCCATTTATCCTGAAATCGCTAAGGAAAAAAATGTTACGCTGATTCCCTTCCTTTTAGAAGGAGTGGCTGGAGATCCCAACCTAAATCTTCCCGATGGAATACACCCCACAGAAGAGGGTCACCGAATCGTTTTTGAAACCCTTTGGCCCTACCTAGAAGAATTACTTAAATCGTAAATTTCTTGGGATGAAATTTCCTTTTAGGAGGAGCGTATTTTTTGAATTTCATCATTTTCACTTAGCTTAGGTTTACTTAATCTGTAGACCCATTTATTTTTCTCATGAGCTTTCAAATTAAAGAAAACACGGATGCTTACGATGTCATCATAGTAGGATCTGGTGCTGGGGGAGGCATGGCCTCTAAAATACTTGCCGAGGCAGGACTTTCCGTGGCCGTAGTAGAAGCTGGGGGGGATTTTGACCCAGCCAAAGAAGAGGATAGAACCCAGCTAAGACCACCATGGGAATCTCCAAGAAGAGGAGCGGGTACAAAAATTAGGCCTTTTGGAGATTTTGATCAAGCCATAGGTGGATGGGAAATAGATGGGGAACCTTACACAAGGAAGGATGGAACTCAATTTGATTGGTTCCGCTCCCGCATGGTAGGTGGACGGACCAACCATTGGGGAAGAATCTCCCTACGATTTGGGCCTAATGATTTCAAAATGGCGAGCCTAGATGGCCTGGGGGACGATTGGCCCATAGGCTACGAGGATATAAAACCCTATTACGACAAGGTAGACAAGCTTATAGGAATATTTGGGTCCAAAGAAGGGATATACAACGAACCCGATGGATTTTTCCTGCCCCCTCCCAAACCTAGACTTCACGAACTTTTCATCAAAAAAGGTGCCGATAAGGTAGGAATTCCTATGATCCCTAGCCGACTTTCTATCCTGACTCGCCCAATCAATGCCGAGCGAGGAGTCTGCTTTTTTTGTGCGCAATGCAACAGGGCTTGCCAAGCCTATGCGGATTTTTCCTCGGGAACCTGCCTCCTACATCCCGCCATGAAAAAAGGTAAGGTAGATTTATTTACCTATGCCATGGTCCGAAAAGTAACAACAGATGATGCTGGAAAGGCAACAGGGGTTTCCTTCGTTTCCAAAGTGGATCTCAAAGAATACAAACTCAAATCTAGGGTGGTGGTGCTGGGTGCTTCTGCTTGCGAATCTGCTCGGATCATGATGAATTCCAAATCCAAAAGTCATCCCAATGGTATTGGTGCAGATTCAGGTGTGCTGGGTCGCTACTTGCATGACTCCACGGGTGCGGATAGAATGGGCATTATGCCCGAATTATTCGATCGAGATCGATACAACGAAGATGGCGTAGGAGGATTGCATATGTATACCCCTTGGTGGAAAGACAACAAGCAATTGGATTTTGCACGAGGATACCATATAGAATATTGGGGTGGCATGGGGCAACCTGCCTATGGAGCTGGCGGAGGGATGGACGCCTTACGCAGCTACCTCAAGGATGAGTTTGGAGCTCCTAGTCCAAACGGAGGCTATGGAGAAGGCTTGAAAAAAGACATCAGGAGAATATATGGAGCTTCCTTGGGTATGTCTGGAAGAGGGGAAAGTATTCCCCAATACAGCAACTATTGTGAGATTGATCCCAACGTAGTAGACAAATATGGAATTCCTGTACTTCGCTTCCATTACAAATGGACTGAACAAGAAATCAAGCAAGCCAAACATATGCAAGATACCTTCGAGGAGATTTTAACCCAATCGGGGGCCATTCTTCTTGGAACCAAACCTGGACCAGAAACCATGTACGGGCTAGCCGCTCCAGGACGAATCATTCATGAAGTGGGTACCACTCGGATGGGGAAGGATCCCAAATCTTCAGTAGTCAATCCCAATTGCCAAGTTCATGCCTGCAACAATCTATTCGTTGTAGATGCAGGTCCATTTGTCTCTCAGGCTGATAAAAATCCCACCTGGACCATTCTTGCTCTTTCTTGGAGAACCTCAGAGTATATCGTAGAGCAATTGAAACAAAAAAACATGTAAGTCATGAATAGAAGAGAAAACTTAAAGGTATTGTTTGCAAGTTCCCTAGGTGCTGGACTCTTGCTGAATGCCTGCCAGCCTGGAGAAAAGGAACAGGATGCCAAGGGAATGGGCACCCTAGGTGGTAGGACAGAGGAAGAAAAACTTCGGGATGCCCAATTGCTCAAGGAACAGTTTTTTACCGAAGAGGAACAGAAAAAAATTCGCACTTTGGTAGATCTCATCCTTCCTGCAGACGAAAATTCCCCCTCTGCTACGGAAGTAGGCGTGCCGGAGTTTATTGAATTCATGATGAAAGATCAGCCCAACCTACAAACCCCTATGCGAGGAGGACTGCAATGGCTTGATTTTGAATCAGATGAGCTTTTCGGGACTACTTTTAATACCTTAAATTCTAGCCAGGTCAAAGAAATCATTGACCTTGTCGCTTGGCCCGATAAAGCATCTGCTGCCTATTCGGGGGCGGTTAGGTGGTTTAATCTCCTTCGAAATTTGACCTGCTCCGGGTATTTTTCTACAGAGGCGGGCTGGAAATACATGGGTTACATGGGGAATCAACCCAATGTTTGGGATGGAGTACCTGCTAACGTCTTGGCAAAGTATGGATTGAGTAATCCAGAAAAGTACGCTGCCATTTACCTCAAGCCTGAGGATAGAGCAAAGGTTGCGACTTGGGATGAAGAAGGAAACCTAATAGTATAGCTGTAGATTTTCCTTTCTATTTCCCTTACTTAGTGCCCTTACCTTTTACCCTCTCAATAGTTGGGTTTATACAATTTTAGGTGAAAAACCCTCTGAAATCCTTACCTTTTGATTGATACATCCTATTTCTTATGAAAAAAATAATTTTCTTTCTTCTTTTATCTGCAAGTCTATTTTCCATAGACAGCAAGTCTCAAAGTATTTCTCCTACCTCAGAAAAGGAATTGCAAGAGTCAGTCGCCAGACATAAAAATTTACTCTCCAGTTCTCCTCTTGCTAATTTTAATGCCAAGAATGTAGGGCCTACCAACATGTCAGGGAGAATTATTGACATTGAAGTTGGAGAAAATCCCAATACCTTTTTTGTGGGCGCAGCATCAGGAGGCGTTTGGAAAACCACAGACAATGGGCAATCCTTTACCCCCATATTTGATCATCAGGGAGCCTTAGGTATTGGGGCCATGGCGCTTTCCAAATCCAACAACCAAATCCTTTGGGTAGGAACAGGAGAAAATAATTCTAGCCGATCTACCTATGCGGGTGCTGGCCTATACAAATCGATAGACGGGGGAAAAAGCTTTCAGATGATGGGATTGCTGCACTCCCACCACATAGGCCAAATCCAAATTCATCCAACCAACCCCGATGTCGTGTGGGTAGGTTCTATGGGTGCCTTGTATTCCAAAAACAAAGAAAGAGGCTTGTATAAAACTACGGATGGAGGAAAGACATGGAAGAAGGTCCTTTACATAGACGACA
>VGMU01000041.1 GCA_016866385.1 Bacteroidota bacterium | reverse complement strand
GAGGTTCAGGACAATAGCCCTGAATTTGACACCAAATACTTCCGTCTCAACCTTCAAGGGGTTGCTAATGTGGGAAGAATCATGAACTTTGAAACTTTTTCCAATCGATTAGGCATGTTGCTTCATACAGGTGCTGGTATTGGTGTAGTAAATGCTGAAATGAATCGATACAATGATTTCAATGACAGAGTGTATACTTTGATTTTTGGTCTTACACCACAAATCAAATTGTCTGAAAAAATCGCTCTTGTAGGAGATATTTCTACCATCCTTAATGGGCGTCAGACAGTAACATTTGACGGTGCTACCGCTATCTTGCCATCAACCATGCCAAATGCTGCCACTAATAATGGCTTTTTCGGAGCAAATGGTACCTGGTGGACCGGTACTTTAGGATTGAATATCTATTTGGGTAAGGAAGCGCAACATGCAGATTGGTACATAGCTGCGAACAATTATGCTACCAAAGAAGAATTGGCTACCCAAATCAACGGAATCAAGGATATGTTGAAAGATTCTGATGGAGACGGAGTTCCTGATTACCTTGACAAAGAGCCTAATACTCCTGCTGGAGCACGTGTAAGCCCTTCAGGTGCTACCCTTGACTCAGACGGAGACGGTACTCCAGATCATTTGGATAAGTGTCCTTTCCAGCCTGGAGCAGCAGCTACTGGAGGTTGCCCAACGGAAGTTACTAGAGACGAAGTGGATTACTTGAAAAAAGCAATCAACGACGGATATGTAAACGTTTACTACGCTTTTGATAGCTCTAAGCCTCTTGCGTACTCTATCAGCGCAGCACAATATATTTCCAACTTCTTGAAGAGAAATCCTGGAGTGAAGGTAGAAGTTAAAGGGTATGCAGATGAATTGGGTCCTGAAGATTACAACATCAAGCTATCTGAAAGCAGAGCCAAAGCGGTTTACGACTTGATCGTTGCTTCTGGAGTGGATGCTTCTAGAGTTACTTACAAGGGTTATGGAGAAGATACTTCTGTAGATAAGGCTTCAGCAGATGCTAGACAAATGGCTAGAAGAGCAAGCTTTGAAGTAAAATAATTCAAGCACTTAACATAGTTAGAGGCTGGGTATCCCAGCCTCTTTTTTTTATCTCTATTTCAGTACAGACCATAGGTTTCATCGACTCCTATTGCAAAGGGTTTTCTTCCCCAATTCATTCATTTTTATTATTTTCGATTATGTTTATTCTCTCCAAACATCCTTCTATTGCCAACCAGTTTTTGGCAGAATTACGGAATATTCATACGCAAAAAGACCGCATGCGCTTTCGTAAAAATCTAGAACGACTCGGCGAACTTCTTGCTTATGAAATTTCCAAAACTCTTGTATTCGAATCCAAAGAGATAGAAACACCCCTAGAAAAGACAAGCATGCTTTTGCCCAAAGATCAAGTGGTTTTAGTTGCTGTCTTACGGGCTGCCCTCCCTTTTTTTCAAGGATTTTTGCAAGTCTTTGATCAGGCAGAAAGTGGCTGCCCTCCCTATTTTTCAAGGATTTTTGCAAGTCTTTGATCAGGCAGAAAGTGGCTTTATTGGCGCATACAGAGAGGAAAAGGGCGACAAACTTCAGGTACATCTGGGCTACCACGCCAGCCCTGAGTTAACAGGTAAAGTTGTCATTTTGGTAGACCCCATGTTGGCCACTGGACAATCCTGCGTAGCCGCGCTAAACACCCTCCTTCAACATGGAACACCAAAAAGTGTCCATATTGCAGCGGCATTTGCCGCTCCAGAGGGAGTCAGCTATCTTTCAAGTTCCCTAACCTTACCATACATCTTGTGGTTAGGGGCTTTAGACAAGTGCCTTAATTCCAATTCCTATATTGTTCCTGGATTAGGAGACGCGGGAGACTTGGCCTTTGGGGATAAATTGTAGCCTTTTTTTCCCTATTTCACACCGCAGTTCAAAGCTGTTACCATGAGCGACCCATTCATTACCTTTTTTGGAATCTACCTGCTAAGTATGGCCAAATTTATTGCTGGCCCAGTGTTGGGAACTGCCGCAGGATATACCCCATTGCAAATGATGGGAGTTACCGTATTAGGCATGATGAGCAGTGTTACTATTTTCACTTTTTTGGGAACCCCCATCAAAAAATATTTTATAGATAAATTAACAGGGCCAAGAAAAGTATTTACAAAAAAAAGTAGAAGAGTGGTGCGCGTTTGGAATTCCTATGGAGAATTAGGTATTGCGTTTCTAACCCCTCTTCTACTTACCCCTATTGGAGGAACGCTTATTTTAGTTGCATTTGGATCCAAAAAACAAAAAATTTTTCTGTATATGTTGGGAAGTGCCATACTTTGGGGGGCAATCCTAAGTTATTCCATTGATGGACTTCTAAGCATACCCTTTTTGAACCAGCTACTTCGTTGATTCTGCATCCTGGTCTGGCAAGATTTCTATGTCCTGAATCAACACTTTCTTGGCAATTTCTTGACCTGTTAGGGTAGCGGCTAAACCCCCCATAGCCGTTTCCTTGTACCTACTTTCCATAGAAGCCCCAATCTCTCCCATTGCTTCTATGCATTCGTCTACAGGTATGACGGCAGATACATTGGATAAGGAAATCTGTGCCGAGCTGAATGCGATAGCTGCTGCACTGGCATTTCTTACCACACAAGGTACTTCCACTAGTCCAGCAACAGGATCACAAACCAAGCCTAGCATGCATTGAATGGTAATGGCTACGGAAGTAAAAATTTGATCCACAGATCCTCCCAAGCAATGTACTATGGCTCCAGCAGCCATGGCCGCAGCAGCGCCAGTCTCTGCCTGGCAACCTCCCACAGCACCCGCCAAACTTGCTTTTTCCTCTATAATTAGCGCTATTCCCGCGCCAATCAAAAGCCCTTCCAGGATACTTTCGTCCTCGAGGCCATGGATTTCTTGTAAAGTCACCAAAGTGCCCGGTAGAATTCCAGAGGCACCCGCTGTTGGAGCTGCAACAACCCTACCCATACAAGAATTTACCTCTTTGGCAGCTAAGGCCCGAGCAATCAAGCGCTGAAATTCTGGGGACAGGACACTGAGGGGATTTCTATAAACCTTTTTTGCTCCATTGGTAATCATTCCCGAACGGGACTGCATTTCCTCTTCAAGGCCTGTTTTGACTGCCTCTTTCATGACTTGATATGCCTGGGCCATCCTTTGCCTGATTGATTCAGAACTTCCTCCCTTTTGGTCTATTTCGTAAGCAATAACCGAATCCAATAAAGAAATTTGATGTTCCTCGCAATATTTTTTCCAGCCACTAAAACTATCAAAGAGAAATGACATAGGTTTTGGGTTTATTTTCTACTTAATTTCCTCACAACTAAGAAGATACGAAATCTAAAAACTAAAGTTTACCTCCTGCTTAATCCCTGGATCCAGGCTTAAAGCTACCGGACAGCTTAATGCTGCTTGCTTTAATTTTTGACTTAACTTGGGGTCTAAGGGTGCGCCTTGCCAATGAAAGGTAATACCAATTTCTTGAATCTTCCTGGGCTGGCTTTGCATGATTTTTGTCGTCTCCCAACTTAGCCCCTCCAAGGTTACTCCTTCCCGCTCTGCAATAATGCCCATAATGGTCACCATACAGCTACCCAAAGCAGCAGCAACCAGGTCTGTAGGAGAAAATGCCTCCCCTCTACCATTATTATCTAAAGGAGCATCTGTCACCAGGGAGTTTCCAGAAAGCAAATGAAGCGCCTCTGTCCTCAATTTGCCTAAATACGAACTTTTTATAGTGGGCATAAACTCTTACTTTTAAATTTCTGTTATATACTATATTCATCAAAATTAGGGTATTAATTCCGACCAATACGAATGCGTACGCTTAAATTCTTACTTCCTATTTTATTTCTATGTGCGACTCATCAGGCTTGGGCCCAACGAGAAGATGCGGGAAATTACGACTACGACAAAGAATATTTGCTAGGGGTGAATAAAAATACCAACGGTGGTTTGATAGGAGGATTTGCACTTAAAATAGGTACCCGGGTAGACGATTCCCAATTTGCCTTTCTGGGCTTGGAACTTTCCAATGTAAAGCATCCCAAAGAGACCCGATATACCACCATATTGGGGAATAACTACATTTTTGGAAAATCCAATTATCTCTATTCCATTCGCCCCCATGTTGGTAGAGAGATTATTTTATTTAAAAAAGCACCAAATCAAGGGGTACAAGTCTCTGCTCTAGCGGCCGCGGGTCCTTCTTTTGGTTTGATTGCCCCCTATTTCATCGAATATGCCATAAATCGAGTGGAAACCGTAGTGGAACCTTACGATCCTGCCGTGCACCAAAGTCGCTTTAATATCCTGGGTACTGGCCAATTGCTTCAAGGAATCAGTCAGTCCAAATTAACATTTGGAGGAATGGCAAAAGCAGCGTTACATTTTGAGTTTGGCTTATTTAAAAGCAATGTTACTGGGCTTGAAGTAGGAGCTATGGTAGAAGGATTTCATAAAAAAATTCCGCTCATTTTAAATGCGGAAAGGCCTCAGTTTTTCCAATCCGGCTATTTCACCTTATTCTATGGATTTAGAAGGTAATTGAAATTAGAATTTTGATTACAGCTCAACTACCTTTGCAACAAATCTGAATCATATGATTGAATTACCTGTAATTTCTGATCGAGACATGGGACGCAAAAAGCCCGATTGGCTTAGAGTAAAACTGCCTATTGGAGAAGAGTATGCAAAAGTCAGAAAACTTGTAGATCAACATAAACTACATACCATTTGTGAAAGTGGAAATTGCCCCAACATGGGGGAGTGCTGGGGAGCTGGGACCGCTACATTCATGATCTTGGGTAATGTTTGCACCAGATCTTGTTCCTTCTGTGCGGTAGCTACCGGTAAACCAAAAGAATACGATACCGACGAACCCAGGAGGGTAGCCGAAGCCATTCGCTTAATGGGGGTAAAACATGCAGTAATCACCTCTGTAAATCGAGACGAGCTCAAAGATAGAGGGGCGGAAATTTGGTACCAAACCGTAGTACTTACCAAGGAGTTTTCCCCGACCACCACTATTGAAACCCTGATTCCAGATGTAAAAGGCAATTGGGATGCCCTCTACCGTATGATAGAGGGAGGTCAAGAGGTGGTCTCCCACAACATGGAAACGGTGGGCAGGTTGTACCGTATGGTTCGTCCTCAGGCCAAATACGAACGTTCTTTAGAACAAATCATGCGAACCAAAGCATCAGGAAAAAGAACGAAAACTGGAATTATGCTTGGCTTAGGAGAAAGCAAAGAAGAAGTCTACCAAGCCATGGACGATTTGGCAGCGCATGGTTGCGATATCCTTACCCTTGGACAATATTTGCAACCTACCAAAATGCATATTGAGGTAGCTGAATTTATCCATCCTGATACCTTTGCGCATTACCAAGAAGAGGGCCTGAAAAGAGGAATAAAATACGTGGAATCAGGTCCTCTTGTAAGATCTTCTTACCATGCCGAGCGACACGTGCATGTATAAAAAAAGGGCAGCTGAGCTGCCCTTTTTGTTTGGTTCTATCATCTTCCTTATTTGGCATATTCCTCCACGGGAATACAACTGCAAACTAGATTGCGATCACCAAAAGCAGAGTCAATTCTCCTTACTGTTGGCCAAAACTTATTTTCTTTGACAAAGTCTACGGGAAAAACAGCTTTTTCTCGAGAATAAGGTAAATCCCAGGTTCCCGTTAGGACCATGGTAGCCGTATGAGGAGCATTTTTCAATACATTATTTTCTTTGTCAGCCTTGCCTTCTTCTATTTCTCTAATTTCATTTCGAATAGACAATAGGGCCTCACAAAATTTATCCAATTCCGCTTTGGTTTCTGATTCCGTAGGCTCGATCATCAAGGTGCCTGCCACAGGGAAAGAAACCGTAGGGGCATGAAATCCATAATCCATCAAGCGCTTAGCTATATCTTCTACTTCCACACCTACCTCCTTAAATGCACGGCAATCCACAATCATCTCGTGAGCTGCTCGACCTTTGGTACCCGTGTAAAGAATGGAATAATGTCCCTTTAATTTTTCCTTGATGTAATTCGCATTTAAAATAGCAATTTGAGTGGCTCTTGTAAGCCCATCCCCTCCCATCATGGAAATGTATGCGTAGGAGATGGGAAGAATACTAGCACTTCCATAAGGAGCTGATGAAATCGAAGATACAGCATGCTCACCTCCAGTTTTTACCAAAGGATTTCCTGGTAAAAAAGGAGCCAAATGACTCGCTACGCAGATGGGTCCCATACCCGGACCTCCTCCTCCATGGGGGATACAAAAGGTTTTGTGGAGATTGAGGTGACATACATCTGCGCCAATTCGTCCAGGAGAAGTCACCCCTACCTGTGCATTCATGTTGGCACCGTCCATGTATACTTGTCCTCCGTAGGCATGAATGGTAGCACAAATTTCTTGAATTGCCTCTTCAAATACCCCATGCGTAGAAGGGTAGGTGACCATCAAGCAAGATAAATTACTTCCGTACTCTTCTGCCCTAGCCTTCAGATCATCCACATCTATATTTCCTTTTTCATCACAATTTAACAGCACCACTTTCATTCCTGCCATGACCGCGGAGGCAGGATTAGTACCATGCGCAGAAGTAGGAATCAACGCCACATTGCGGTGGCCCTCTCCCCTGTGCAAGTGATACGCACGGATCACCATCAATCCAGCATATTCCCCTTGAGCCCCAGAATTGGGTTGAAGGGAGGTGTCGGCAAAACCTGTAATTTCTGTAAGCCAAGACCGTAGGTTTTCAAACAATTCTTGATAGCCGGCAGTCTGATCAATTGGAGCAAAGGGGTGTATCTGCCCAAATTCTGGCCAAGTAACGGGGATCATTTCTGCCGTCGCATTGAGTTTCATGGTACAGGAGCCCAGAGAAATCATGGAGTGCACCAAGGAGAGGTCTTTGGCCTCCAATTTTTTGATGTAGCGAAGCATCTCGTGTTCGCTGTGATTGGTATTAAATACGGGATGTGTCAAATAGCTTGAGGTTCTTACCAAAGACTTGGGCAGATCGAGGGTGAGACCATCGACCAGAGGAGTGAGTGCAGGAGTAGGCTTTCCAAAAGCCTCTGCAAAAATAGAAATTACCCGACTTGCATCGTCCAGAGTCTTTGCCTCATCAAAAGCAAGGAAGATGGCGCCCTTTTCATACCTAAAATTAATTTTTTTCTCAAGAGCAAGTTTCTTTACTTTGGTTTGGAAGGCATCGTCAGCGATTACTTTGAGGGTATCAAAATAGGAGGAAGCCCCTATTAACATACCCATACTTTCTAGGCTTTGGGCGGTCAATTTTGCTAAACCATGGGTGCGCAAAGCGATATTTTTAAGGCCTTGAGGGCCGTGGTATACGGCATAAAAACTTGACATCACGGCCAGCAGCACTTGGGCAGTACAAATATTGGAAGTTGCCTTTTCTCGTTTGATGTGTTGCTCTCGCGTCTGAAGGGCCATTCTATATGCCTTATTGCCCGCGCGATCGATAGAAACACCTATAATTCGTCCTGGAATTTGACGCTTAAATTCATCTTTGGTTGCAAAGAATGCAGAATGGGGTCCACCAAATCCCATAGGAACACCAAATCGCTGTGCCGAACCCACCACCACATCGGCTCCCATTTCTCCTGGAGGAGTCAATAGGGTCAGGGCCAATAAGTCAGAAGCAAAGGCCGTGAGCACATGGTTTTCTTTTGCAGACGCCACCAAGGAGGAGTAATCCAATACCTCACCTTCCACGTTGGGATATTGAAACATGACTCCGTACAATTCCGGGTCAGTAAGGTCTAAGGAAGATAATGGACCAAAAACCAAATTGATTCCTACTGGCTCAGCCCGGGTTACCAATAGCGCCTTGGTTTGCGGAAATACGTTTTCATCTACAAAGTAGGTATTGGCATTTTTTTTCTCTCTAGGTTTTACCGCGTGAAGCATGGTCATGGCTTCAGCGGCAGCAGTACCTTCGTCAAGTAGGGAAGCATTTGCAATTTCCATCCCCGTTAGTTCGATCACTACCGTTTGAAAATTGATTAGGGCTTCTAACCTACCTTGAGCAATTTCTGCTTGGTAAGGAGTGTATGCAGTATACCATCCGGGATTTTCCAATACATTTCTAAGCACTACGCCAGGCACTAGGGTATCGTAATACCCCAGCCCTAAGAAGGAAGTGAATACCTTATTTTTTGAAGCTAATTGCTTAAAGTTTTTTAAAAATTCAGATTCCAGTTGTGCAGGAGGAAGTTGAAGTGGGCGCTCCAACTGTATCGATTCGGGTACTGTCTGATTGATTAATTCAGTCAGGCTACTGGCCCCAATACTAGTCAACATCTCCTTTATTTCTGCCTCAGTTGGGCCATTGTGTCTGTTCTCAAATTTGACAGCATTCGAAAGATTGATCTGCATAAAATACGCTTAGAAAGTGTTATTTGAAGTTAAATAAATATGCCTTGGATGATGAGCACAAAGGTAAACTTTCCAAAAGGATTTGCCGAGGTGCAACTATAAATTTTTCTATCATAACACATAGAATTGATAAGCGGTTTTTTTGAGGGTAAAAAAATTAGCTAGTTTAGGGGCTTAATCGAAAAAATATGAAAAATAAATACCTTTTGAGTGTTGCCTTGGGCTTGACAAGCATGCTATCGGCTTGGGCTCAAAACCCTGTACAAGTAAAATATGCCAACACCATAACCGTAGAAGACTTAACCAAGCACCTGAGCTATTTGGCTTCGGACGAGATGAAAGGCCGTGACACGGGTTCTCAAGAAGGTAAAATCGCCGCCAATTACTTGGCCGATTTTTACAAAGGCCTTGGGCTTACGGGTCCCAATGGGGAAAGCTATTTCCAGCAGGTCCCTTTAGTCAATGCCAATTTCACCCTTGTTAACTTAGAAATAGGAAAATCTAAGTTGGTAGAAAATGTAGATTTTGTATTCACCGGAGATGGCAACATGGCCAAAACGATGAAAACAGAATTGGTTTTTCTTGGATTGGTAAGTGATGAAAACCTGGCCAAAGTGAATGTAAAAGGCAAGCTAGTAGGACTTTGGGCCGTGGGAGTTCGGGGCAATGACCTCATAACCAAAGTACTAGATGCAGGAGCAGCAGGGGTGGTCATCGTAACCATGGAAGGACAAGCAAATTTTGACCGTATTGCCAACCGCTACAAATCTCTTGCAGGCAAGGGAAGAATTGGTTTCAATCAGGAAATCGTTCAACGACCCGTATTTATGGTAAGTTCTGACAAAATGTCCCAGCTTTTTGGTACAAGTGTGGAAACATTGAAAGAAGCAGCCAAAAGTAATCCAGAGTCCATATCCTCTCAAAAAGCCAGTTTCCGCATGGTAAAAACAAAAACTCCCGTGGAAGCAGTCAATGTGCTGGGATATTTGGAGGGCACAGATAAAAAAGAGGAAGTGCTGGTCATTTCATCACACTACGACCACGTAGGCGTGAGTTCTACAGGGGATGCATTTAACGGAGCAGATGACGATGGCTCGGGAACAGTTTCTGTCATGGAAATTGCCCAAGCCTTCGCTTTGGCTGCTAAGGATGGCTTTAGGCAAAGAAGAAGCCTACTCTTTTTGAATGTCACTGGAGAAGAAAAAGGATTATTGGGCTCAGAGTACTACTCAGAAAACCCAGTATTCCCAATCGCGAACACCGTCAACAACATCAACATAGACATGGTGGGTCGAATCGATTATGAATATCAAAATGCCGAGAATAAGGACTATGTCTATGTCATAGGTTCAGAAATGCTCTCTTCTCAACTTAAAAAAATTAACGAGTACAATAACATTACCTACACCAACCTCATTTTGGATTACCGATACGATGCAGAGGACGATCCCAATCGTTTTTACTACCGTTCGGACCATTACAATTTTGCTAAGTTCAATATCCCCGTGATATTTTTCTTCAATGGGGTACATGACGATTACCATCAAGTCACGGATACGGTGGACAAAATCGAATTTCCTTTGATGAGTAAAAGGGCACATTTGATTTTCCATACGGCTTGGGATTTGGCCAATAGGGACTCGAGAACTCCAGTGGATGGAACCAATACTCGCACAGAGAGATAGAAAAAAGGGATCGAATATTTTCGGTCCCTTTTTCTTTTCTCATACTACTTCCCCTTATTCTTCTGATTTTTAGTTTTCAGCTGATTGCGGTTAGGTTTCTTGCGATGCTTCTTTTCTTTGGTTTTCTCCCCCTTCCCTTTGGTGGACTTGGGCCTCTCCTTTTTCTCATGGAAAGCTCCCCGGTATTCGGGATTGTCTCTTTGTTTGAGCCGATCTAATTCCCTGGCATAGGCTTGCTTTTCTTCAAAGGGAGTGAGGGGAATAGCTACATCATCTGGAATCTGGAGTTCAGGGATAGACATCCGAATGAGCTCTTCAATTTTTTCAAAATGATACGCCTCTGCTGGATTTACAAAAGTGATCGCCTTTCCTTCGTTTTCTGCTCTGCCCGTCCTTCCGATGCGATGAACGTAATCCTCATAAATGAGGGGGACATCAAAATTAAGTACGTGAGAAACCAGAGAAATATCTAATCCCCTAGAAGCTACATCCGTGGCAACCAGTATTCTCACCTCTCCAGCTTTGAAATCTTCCATGGCATTGATTCGGGTATTTTGTCCTTTATTGGCATGGATGACCCGAATTTCCCCAAGTCGTTTGCGTTCAAGAAATGTATGTACGGCCTCTGCATTTTTTCTGCTTCGCGTAAACACGATGATGCGCGACATCTCTTCTTTTTCAAGCAGGTGCTCTAGCAGGTTGATTTTCGTTTTTAGGTTAGGAACCGAATATTTTACTTGAGCAATGGTAGCTGCAGTAGTGGCAGAAGGAGCGATTTCCACCCGCTCTGGAAATTCTAAAAATTCTGTTGCCAATTGCTCCACCCTACCTGAAAATGTGGCAGAAAAAAGAAGGTTTTGCCTTTTGGTAGGGATTACTTCCAAAATAGAACGAATTTGGGGCATAAAACCCATATCCATCATTTTGTCCGCTTCGTCAAGTACCATGGTCTTCAACTCCTTGGTAAAAAGAACCTCCTTTTTGTAAAGATCCATAAACCTTCCGGGTGTAGCAATGAGTACATCTACCCCTGCTTGTACTTGTTCGATTTGGGGCTTCGGTCCTAGGCCACCATACAAACTGACTATCCGTAAATCGGTGTATTGACTCAATTGCCTAGCTACCTCCTCAATCTGCATGACCAACTCCCTAGTGGGAGCAAGAATTAAGGCTCTAGGATGTTTGCCTTGCGCGTACTTAACCTTCATCAATAAAGGAAGAAGGTAGGCTGCCGTTTTCCCTGTACCGGTCTGAGCAATTCCCAACACGTCATGACCTGCCAAGGCTAGGGGAATCGTTTTTTGTTGAATTGGTGTGGCTTCGATATACCCTGCATCGGCTACCGCTTGAAGCAATTGCTTATTGAGTTTGAATAAATCAAAACTTTTAGAATCCTTGCTTATGGGGTCCGTCATGGAGGGTATAGTGTCCCCTCCAAGGTATTTTGAAGGGTTTGGTTAAACAAATATAGGCATTGCTAGTGGGATTGCTTCCTGTCTAAATCCTGTGCTGCTTACTTGACTGGTCGAACAAAAAAATCTAACCATAGATTTTACATCATTTTTGAAAATCAAGGATGTTTTTTTTCAAATAAATAGCATCTGCCTTGCTCTAAAACACCACAGTCCTTACTTTTGCCAACCATTCGAGATTCTTCTCGATGGTTTACCCTAATGGTGATTGTAGCTCAGTTGGTTAGAGCGCTGGTTTGTGGCACCAGAGGTCGCCGGTTCGAGCCCGGTCTTTCACCCAAAACCCCTCGTAAAGGGGTTTTTTTATTTGATTTTATTCATTTTGGCATACGATTTGTCAAGTTGAAAAAACTAAACCAACAGTCATGTTTACTCTGTTTAAATCCCCACCGAAATTTCCGGTAGTTAAGCCAGTAAATATCCGGCAGATCCAAAACTACCTGCGCAAGTTTGAAGAATCTATAAAAGCTTCCGAAGAGATTCAAAAAGAAGCCATGCATTCTTAAAAACTTAAGAATTTGATAAGGTTATGGAATCATAACCTTTATTTTTTGCCCTTTCGTTTTTATTAGGCTATTTTTAGATGAATTGAATTATAGCCAATGAGTTACATCCATTTTGATAAATCCCAATTAATCAACCTGAATTATTCTCTAGAAAGGGAGATTATTCGGACCAATCGATCTGGTTCTTACACAAGTACTACCCTAATTGGATGCAATACCCGTAAATACCACGGATTATTGGTAGTTCCCCAACCTCAGATTGACTCCCAAAACCACGTGCTCTTGTCTACCGTCCATGAAAAGGTGATCCAACATGGAGCAAGCTTCAATTTAGGAATCTCCAAATTTCCAGGAAATTATTCTCCACGTGGCCACAAGTACCTAGAGGATTTTGATTCAGAGCCCATCCCCAAGCTTACCTACCGCGTGGGGGGAGTGCTTCTGCAGAAGGAGTTGATTTTGGATTCCAACAGGGATAGAGTGATGATTCGATACACCTTACTGGACGCTCATTCTCCAACGCTAATTCGAATTCAGCCTTTTTTGGCTTTTCGCGGCTATCATCAGCTCATGAAAGCCAACGATCAGGTCAATAGAGCTTATACCCCTGTGGTAAATGGAGCATGTTTTAAGCTTTATCCTTCCTATGACCCCTTGTATTTGCAGCTTTCAAAAGAGGCAACCTTCCATTCCCAACCCGATTGGTACTACAACATAGAGTATATTCAAGAAAGGGAAAGAGGATACCCCTATCAGGAAGATTTATTTGTGCCTGGATACTTAGAATTTGAAATTAGCAAAGGGGAGTCTGTCATTTTTTCTGCAGGATTATCAGATGCTGACCCTAAAACCAGAAATAATGCCTTTTCTAAAGAAATTGCTAGGAGAATCCCAAGAAACAATTTTGAAAATTGTCTGAAAAATTCTGCGGGACAATTTATCCGTAGACGAGACGGAGAAGTACGTGTCATAGCAGGCTACCCCTGGTTTGGCTGGTGGGGAAGAGATACATTTATCGCAGCACCTGGACTTACCTTAGCCACGGGCGACAAGGAAACTTTTTTGGAGATTATGGACACCATGTCTAAGGATTTGAAAGGGGCTCTTTTTCCAAATATTGGGAGTGGGGATTTTACCAATATGACGTCGATAGACGCCCCCTTATGGTTTTTTTGGTCTCTTCAAAATTACATCACCTACACTGGTGATATAAAAACTATACGAGAGAGATACCTTGGCAAACTGAGAGGGATAATCGAAGGATACAAAACGGGGACAGATTTTCACATCCACATGCAAGATTCTGGGTTAATCTGGGGTGGACAAGAAGGCCTTTCCCTAACCTGGATGGATGCCATCACTCCCGATGGTCCCGTGACACCAAGGATAGGCTGCCCTGTAGAAATTCAAGCGCTGTGGTACAATGCACTTCGATTTTACCATGAATTAAGCGGAGAAAGGGATTACGAGGTACTGGCCTTCAAAGTAAAAGAGTCTTTCGAAAAGGAATTTTGGTCCTGGGAATATGGATACCTGGCCGATGTGGTCGATGAGGAAGAAAAGGATTGGTCGATCCGACCCAACATGGTATTTGCCACTTCTTTGCCTTATCCTATTTTGGACGAAGAAAAATGCGACAAGGTATTGGAAGTAGTCAAATCCAAGTTGCTTACGCCAAGAGGGCTACGATCACTGGCCCCAGATGACCCAGGATACAAAGGATATTATCATGGGAATCAAATCAGTAGAGACCATGCCTACCACAACGGTACCGTATGGGCATGGCCATTAGGACATTTTGTTGAGGGCTACCTCAAGGTACATGGAAAAGCCGCTAAAACTTTTGTGGAAAAAATAATTAAGGGCTTTGATGGAGTGATGACCCAGTATGGTATTGGGACAGTAGCTGAAATTTACGATGGGGATGCGCCTCATCGACCAAAGGGATCTGTTTCTCAGGCTTGGAGTGTAGCAGAACTTTTGCGAATGATGGACTTAGTCAAACGCATTTAAACCATTTTTTATGAAAGTACTCATGTTTGGGTGGGAATTTCCACCGCACATTTCTGGGGGTTTGGGAACCGCATGCTATGGCTTGGTCCAGGGCATGAATTTTCATAACCAGGAAGTGATTTTTGTAGTTCCCAAATTATGGGGTGATGAGGAGCCCGTGGCTGATTTTGTCAATGCTAGTACAGTTTCCATAGATTATAGAGAACGGAGATTCAAAAAATTATGGAAAAACCTTACCTACATAGAAGTTAACAGTTACCTCGTTCCCTACCTAGGGCCTAAGGAGTTTAAGAAATATACTTCCTCCGTCCTACAGGGTAGCACCGATATGCAGGAGAGCGTATTTTCCAATTCTTTTGAGTTTAGCGGAAAGTATGGCAAAAATCTAATGGAGGAAGTGGCCAGGTATGCCTTGGTGGGAGCCCAAATCGCCAGAGATCGACAGGATTTTGATATCATCCACGCGCACGATTGGCTAGCCTACCCGGCTGGGATTGCTGCCAAAGAAATTAGCGGAAAGCCCTTGGTGGTGCATGTACATGCCACAGAATACGATCGATCTGGAGAGTCGGTCAACTTTCCCGTATTTAAAATAGAACGTGCAGGGATGCATGCGGCCGACCACGTGGTGGCAGTAAGCCAACTAACTAAAAATATTTGCGTTAGAAAATATGGAATCCCTGCGGAGAAAGTAAGCGTGTTACACAATGCCGTGCTGGATGCGAGTATCATTACCTCCGCATATCAAAAAAAGGTTCCGGAGAAGATTGTTACTTTTTTAGGGAGAATAACTTTTCAAAAAGGGCCAGAGTATTTTGTAGAAGCGGCAAAAAAGGTAATAGATAGGGATCCAAATGTACGTTTTGTCATGGCAGGATCTGGGGATTTGCTAACCAAAATGGTAGATAGGGTGGCAGAGCTCCGCATAGGTACAAAATTTCATTTTACGGGATTCCTAAAAGGAGATGACGTAGATCATATGTATGCCATCAGCGATGTATACGTGATGCCCTCGGTATCCGAACCATTTGGTATCGCTCCCTTGGAGGCGGTTAGGCACAATACCCCCGTGATTATTTCTAAGCAATCTGGGGTAGCAGAAGTACTGAACAATGCCATCAAAATTGATTTTTGGGATGTGGATGCCATGGCAGATGCGATTTTCGGACTTCTTCATTACGAGAGCATGGCGCGCATGTTTAAAGAACTTGGAGGAGATGAATTGAAGAAATTAAAATGGGAACATGTGGCTGCCAAACTAGTGACTGTTTATGAAAAAATCTTAGCCCGACGCACATGAGAACCGTCTGCTTCTATTTTCAGGTACACCAACCCTTCCGCATCAAACCCTATAGATTTTTTGATATTGGGGAAGACCATCACTACTGGAACGATTATTTAAATCGGCTTGTCATCCGAAAGGTCGCACAGAAGTGTTACTTGCCCATGAATAGTTTGCTCTTGGAACTCATTGAAAAGCATGGGAGTAAATTTAAAGTCGCATTTTCCATCTCAGGAATGTTTTTGGACCAGATAGAGGCCTATGCCCCAGAGGTATTGGAAAGCTTTCAGCGATTGGTAGCCACAGGCCAGGTGGAGCTTCTTAATGAAACCTATTCGCACTCTTTGGCTTCTTTGAAAAGCAAGGATGAATTTGTCTCTTTGGTGAAAAAACACCAGCAAAGAATACAACACCTATTCCAGGGATATACCCCGAAGGTTTTTAGAAATACCGAGCTGATCTATTCGGATCAAATCGGAAAAATGGTGGCAGAGTTGGGCTACGATGGAATGTTGACCGAGGGCGCCAAGCACATCTTGGGGTGGAAAAGTCCAAACTATGTGTACTCCAATTCCTTAGCTCCAGAGTTCAAAGTGCTCTTGAAAAACTTCAGGCTTTCCGATGATATTGCTTTTCGATTTGGTGACAACACCTGGGGAGATTTTCCATTGACTACTTCAAAATTTGTCAGCTGGCTCAATGCCCTGCCTAAAGAGGAACCCGTGGTAAATTTATTTATGGATTACGAAACCTTCGGGGAACACCAATGGGCTGAAACGGGAATCTTCGAGTTTATGAAATACCTGCCTGAAGAAATTTTCTCCAACTCAAACTTTACCTTTTCCACTCCCTCCGAGGTGCTTGCATCCCTCTCTCCCGTAAGTAGCATACACGTGCCTACGCCCATCTCTTGGGCTGATGAAGAGAGGGACCTCACGGCCTGGTTGGGCAATGACATGCAAGACGAGGCATTTGATAGGTTGTATGAACTTGAGAAACAAGTTAGATCCACTTGTGATCCTGAACTGATTAGGGATTGGGAATATTTACAAACCTCAGATCATTTTTACTACATCTGTACCAAGTTTTTTTCTGATGGATCGGTACATGAGTATTTTAGTCCATATGACACTCCCTACGATGCCTTCATCAATTACATGAATGTATTGAGTGACTTTATTTTGAGGGTAAAACAAGCCCATGAGTCACGAGCCACTACACTTACTAAGGCTTGATTATCTTAAAAAAAGGAAAATTCTTCCTTCAATAGCTTTCCTTAGAAGTTGGAAAATCCTTTGTTTTCACATCTGAAATATACTTTTTAAAGGCATCCGTCATGAGTTGCTGTAGGTCAGCATACCTTCTTAAAAATCTAGGTTTGAATTCCTGAGTAATACCCAACATATCGTGCATGACCAAGACTTGACCATCCACTTCCACTCCAGCGCCTATGCCAATCACGGGGATAGTCAAGGAGGATGCAACTTTTTTGGCCAAAGCTGCCGGTATTTTTTCTACCACTAGGGCAAAACACCCACAAGCCTCCAAAAGCTTGGCATCTTCTATGAGCTTCTCCGCCTCTGCCTTTTCTTGGGCCCGCACCGTGTAGGTGCCAAATTTGTAAATGGATTGGGGAGTTAAGCCCAAATGTCCCATAACAGGAACTCCAGCACTTAGCACACGCATTACCGATTCTTTGATCTCGGCCCCTCCTTCCATTTTCACTGCATGTCCTCCGGATTCCTTCATGATGCGAATGGCAGAACGCAAAGCTTCTGCACTATTTCCTTGATAACTTCCAAAAGGTATATCCACGACAACTAAGGCCCTTTTTACAGCCCTCACCACGGCAGAGGCATGGTAAATCATCTGATCTAAGGTGATGGGTAGGGTGGTTTCGTGCCCAGCCATTACATTGGAAGCCGAATCTCCCACCAGGACCATGTCTATCCCTGCAGCATCCAAAATTTTTGCCATGGAGTAATCATAGGCAGTCAACATGGATATCTTTTCTCCCCTTTGCTTCATTTCCTGAAGGCTGTGGGTAGTAATTCGCTTCAAGGCAGCTGAAGTAGAATTGGCCATAATTAATCGAGATGGACAGAATATTTATTTTCAGAAAAATCTACTCGAATATGCTCGTTTAGTGTGGTTGCTAATTCAAAACCCGTATAATCTGGCTTGACAGGAAACAAGCCATGACTTCGGTTAACCAATACAGCAACTTCAATCTTTTCTACTCCTTGAGTCAAAAATGGTTTCATGGCATAGACCAAAGTCTTGCCCGTATTGAGTACATCGTCCACCAAAATGATGGTTTTTCCTTTTAAAGTAGGATTCGTAGAAAGATGAATGTCTGAAGAAGCTACCGCCTTCTTGTCTAAAATTACCTCCAGAACTTCCACAGGTAAGGGAGATATTTTTATCAATTCGGTGGCAAGCACTTGTGCGAGCCGGGTTCCCATGCCAGTGATCCCAGCAAAAATTACCCCTCCCGTCGCATGAAGGTTTCGCTCATAAATTTCATAGGCCATGCGGGTGATTTTTTGCCCTACTTGCTTGTGCGTAAGTACCTCACTCATGATTCATTCATTTGAATAGGAAAAATAGACCAAATTGCGCGGCTTTCAAAGTGCTTTATCTATGGCTATCCTCTTCATGGAGAATATTGACGTAGCTTTGATAACGCTCGGCAGAAATTAACCCCTCTTCCAAGCCTTTGAGCACCCTACATCCCGGTTCATTGATATGTGTGCAATTGTGGTATTTACATTGTCCAAGTAAGGCCCTCATTTCAGGAAAAAAATGGGAAAGTTCTTCTTTTTCCACATTTAAAATCCCAAACTCTTTGATACCTGGAGTGTCAATGATATCACCCGACTCTGGCAAATAAAATAATTCGGCAAAAGTGGTAGTGTGTACGCCTTTGGCACTAAATGCGGAAATTTCCTGTGTCTGTTGCTTGGCATGAGAAACCAAAGCATTGAGCAAGGTACTTTTACCTACTCCCGAATGCCCTGAGATTAGGTTGGATTTTCCCTCAATCAAAGGAAGTAATTTGGCTTTTACCTCAGGGACGTGTAAAGCAGAAAGTGCTATCACGGGATAGCCCAATGCAGGATAAATGGTTTGGACTCCTTTTACCCAAGCTACCTCCTCTTCCCCTTTGATTTGATCTACTTTATTGATAACCAAACAAGTAGGGATTCCATAACTCTCCGTAGCTACTAAAAACCTATCGATAAACCCTAGGGAAGTCCTTGGATTTTTAAACGTGATCAGTAGCAGTGCTTGATCCACATTACTCGCAAGGATATGGGTCTGCTGTTGTTTGCGTGTGGACTTACGAATGACGTAGTTTTCTCTTGGGTGTATTTCCGTGATCAATGCCGTCTCTTGGCCTTGCTCCAAACTAAGTTCTACCCAATCTCCTACTGCGATGGGGTTGGTCAATTTAAGATCCTCCTGCTTAAACTTTCCCTTCAATCTTGCCGCAATAACTTGAGTCGTTGTGCGAACCTGGTACCAACTTCCAGTAGACTTGATTACTCTTCCTTTCATGGGGTAAAATGTTTAGCTAAAAGGTGAGAGACAATTTTTTCTGAGGAACCTAAATTGGAATTTACCCAATTTTTGGCTACCTCACATGCCTTAGCATATTTCTCTGGCTGTTCCATTCGACTTAGTTCAGCCATTAAGTCCTCTGAGGTCTGGATTGCAAAGCCACAACCCAGCATTTGACTTTGAAGGGCCTCGGGAAATTTTTCTGGTTTTCTTAGCTTCGCAAAGAGTACAGGAATTCCAAATCCTACCGGTTCTAAGATATTGTGCAACCCCTTGCCAAATCCTCCTCCTACATAGGCCATGCAAGCAAACTGGTACAAAGAGGCAAGCATACCTACGTTGTCAATAAATAATACCTTTACCTCCTGAGAAGAATCCCAAACCGAATACCTGGTGGAGGAATGATGGAGTTCTTTGGCCCACAAGTCTATGCTAGAAGAAGTAATATCGTGTGGAGCGATGATCCATAGGTACTCCGGCTTGGCATTTATTACTGGTAATAGTCTGTTCATGTCTTCTTGCCATGCTGAACCTACCACCAGGGTGGGCCTGCCCTGAATCCAGGAGGATATCTCCGGAAAAGGCCTCGGATTTGAGGCTGTAGTGCTTACTCGATCAAAGCGAGTATCCCCAGCCAAACTTGCCTTGGTATAGCCAATTGATTTAAGTAACTCTACACTTGACTCATTTTGGGTAAAAATCCAATCCATACCTTGCAGCATTAGTTTAAAAAATCCCCCATACCAAGCAAAAAATCTTTGATTTTTATGAAACGAAGCGGCTATTAAATAAGTAGGCACCTGCTTTCTTTTCAAAGCAGACAGGTGATGGTACCACAAGTCGTATTTCACAAAAATGGCCAGCTTAGGATCAAGAATTTCGACAAATTGATTTGCCCATGCCTTCCTATCTAAGGGTAGGTAAGTGATAAAATCTACTTCAGGATTTGATTTTTTTTTCGCAGGCACATACCCAGAGGCACTAAAAAAACTGACCACCACACCCAGCTCTGGTCGATGAGATTTTAATGTTGAAATGACAGGCCTTGCTTGTTCGTACTCCCCCAAAGACGCCACGTGGAACCAGGCCACAGGGCCTGGGTGATGACTTCTAAAATCCTTAAGCGCAGGTAGAGCCCCCGCTCTTTGCTTTAAAAAATTCCTAATTTTTGGCACAAACGCTCCAAGGACAGGCAATATTCCTGCACTGAGCTCCAAAAATAGGAAGTAAAGTATTTTCATTTTTCAAAAGTAGCCAATCCAAAAGATTTACACATTTTTTTTACCTTTTGACTCCGATAAAAAATGTGAAGGATACTCCAGCTCCTACAAGGCCCTCTAGACTATGATCAAGGTTTTATTTGTTTGTTTAGGAAATATTTGTCGCTCGCCTTTAGCCGAGGGAATTTTTGCTGCCAAAATCAAGGCCTTGGGTTTAGAAAAAATAGTAAAAACCGATAGTGCAGGCACCTCCGACTACCATATAGGCGAGCTTCCCGATGAACGAACGCTCGCTTGCGCCAACAAAAATGGCATTATCATACAACATAGAGGACGACAAGTACATCGCCATGATTTTAAAGAATTTACCTACATCATTGCGATGGATCATCACAATAAGAGAAACTTAGAATCCCGAAAGCTTACAAGCTCGGAGCCCGATAAAGAAATCCACTTAATGAGAAATTTCAGCAGGACTGGCCTAGACTTACCTGTACCTGATCCCTACTACGGTGGAGAAGAAGATTTTGATGAAGTATATAGAATTTTAGACGAAGCCATGGAGGGATTCTTGTCTCATTTATTGACCAAACATTCCCTAATTTCTTAGCAGCTTATCCAGGAAGCATGATTTTTTTTCCTGTTCGAACCGCCTCATAAATCGCATCAATTATTTGTAGGTCTTTTACTCCTTCTTCTCCATTTACTGGGAGGAAAGGAGTTTTTCCATCTAGAAGAATAGAAGCCATTTCATCCATTTGGGTAGTTTGGTGGGTCACATGGGGCTTGTCCAAAGGCCCGGCATGAGTCCAAGCCTTGATCGGTCCATAGCCTGTGGAAGGTTGCATTTCAGCAAAGCCTTTGCTACCGCTAAGGAAAAATTTGTCCAGATGATTTAGAGAGTAGGTGGAAAGGCAAGAGGCAATGGCTCCAGAAGGAAATCCCAATTGAAAAGTTATGGTCTCGTCTATGCCTTCTCCAAATTTCACAGGATCCGTTTTTTCTTCTTGAGCAGTTACCCAGACAGGTTCTTCCCCCAACATGTACCGTGCTCCGTTTATAGAATAAATTCCTATATCCATCATCGCCCCTCCCCCCGACAAGGCTCTATTCAGCCTCCACTGGGAGGGATTTCCGATGATAAACCCGCTTAATCCTTGAAAAAATAGGGTTTTTCCAAATTCTCCAGCCCTTTGTTTTTTTACTATTTCCAGGGTATTGGCTTCGAAGTGCATGCGGTAGCCTACCAGCAGTTGTACCCCAGCGGCCGTGCAGGCAGCCACGATTTCTCTACCTTCATCGGCATTTATCGCCATGGGTTTTTCACAGATGACATGCTTTCCTGCTGTAGCTACCGCCAAGGCATGGGGCTTGTGTAAGGCATTGGGGGTAATTACGTAGACTGCATCGATATCCTTATTTTCCTTGAGGAGATGCACCGTGTCATATGAATAACAGTTCTTAGCCTCCAATCCATACTTCTGTTGCCATTGCGCTATTTTGGAAGGAGTGCCACTGATCACCCCGACCAATTTGGCACGGCGGCAGTCTTTCATGGCCTCTGCAACTCGAGAAGCATAGCTTCCCAGTCCCATCAGGGCTACACGGAGCACTTTTTCTTCTTTGGAAGAAGATAAGTAGGCCAGGGATTCGCTCCAGGGTAAACTTAAGGCCAAGGTGGAAAGTCCCGCTGTTTGAAGAAATTTTCTTCTATTTTTCATAATCGTGCAGATTTAAGGAGAAAAAGATAGCAAAGATCTCTTTCAAATCCGACTGCATTTATCCCTTTCTTCTTACCGCTTGGTAGGAGTGCCTGGTGGATTGTTCTAGCAACACTTCATAGCCTTGCATCAGTCCCGAAATAGCTTCAGGTTTAGGTTTGAGTATGGTCAAAAGCTCCAAATCTTCGTTGTATCGGATATCAAAATCTTTTTTCAAACCTGCAAGAAGTTGGTCCAGTTTAAAAAGTTGCGCATCCATAACTAAGGAAACACTTATCGCTGATACCTGTAGCATGTTGGCTCGAAGCTTCAAGGATTTGAGCTGAGTATAAATTTGGTGGATATGTGTTTCTTCTATAAAAGTGAAGTCAGTAACCTTAAAACTTACCAATACTTGGTTTTTTTTCAGGACCAAGGTAGGTACTTCATGGACCTTGGCATGTTCGTGAATTTTAGTTCCTGTTGCCTCGGGTTGTAAAAAAGACTTCACAAAAAGAGGAATGCCTGCATTGGCAAGAGGTTTTATGGTTTTTGGGTGTATTACAGATGCCCCAAAATAGGTCATCTCTGCCGCTTCCTTGTAGCCCAATTCCTCAAATTTTACTGCCTCTGAGAAAAGTTTGGGGTCCGCATTAAGTACCCCTGGGACATCCTTCCAGATGGTGACCGAAGCTGCCTCCAAACCAGTAGCTAGAATGGCTGCTGTAAAATCAGACCCTTCTCTTCCCAAGGTGGTAGTTAGGCCGTTTGGATCCATTCCTATAAATCCTTGAGTTAAGATATTGGTATTTTTTAATTGGGGACTCCAGAGGGATTGGCAAGAGGATCTCGTTTTATCCCAATCAATCTTAGCAAAGCGAAAATCAGAATTGGTATGGATCACTTCTCTGGCATCTTTCCAGGTAAGGGAGAGTCCATTAAATTGTAAAAAAT
>VGMU01000040.1 GCA_016866385.1 Bacteroidota bacterium | reverse complement strand
TGGTGCCATCTTGAGCAAATGCAGTTCCGGCATAGAGAATAAGCCAACCTAAGAGGCAAGGAATGAGCAGGTTTTTCATGGGTATAGGTATTTGATTTTGAATGAAGAAGCTCTTGACTTCTGGATTAAAACCCTAACGATTTTATACCAATGGAGAATTTGAGAGGAATTTGTGAAGGATTGAAGTGACCTTACTTGAGTAGTAAAAAATAAATCCCTCCAGCGCACTTTGCTGAAGGGACTAATTCACTTAAGATTTGGGTGGAGCTGGCGAGAGTCGAACTCGCGTCCAGATAAGGAAACAACGTACCGTCTACATGCTTAGTCACCGGTTGGATTTTCGACCAATCTATGCTGGGTGACACACCTGAGCTTGGCTTAGCGATTGGTCTTAGACTTGCTTAATCGCATCACAAGCCGCATCCCGATCAAGTCGACACCCCAAACCCGCGCCGATCAGGCAAAACACGGTGGGATGTGGCCGGGGAGTCACTCTCGTCACTCAACCCTTTAAGCGGTCTATCCTACTAGGAGAGATTAGGCAGCCATGGCGTAAGAAGTTTCGCCATTTATCTTTCGTATGAATCTTTTAAGGCCGTACATACTCCAGCCTGCATGCGAGCCCGATGATTACACCTACTGTCAAAACCGGTCAGCCCCATAGAATAAATACAAAGGTAGGGGGAAAATAGTTCATTTTACAATTGTACAACAATTGTACAATGTACCAAGTACGAAGTACAAAGTACGGTATTCTGCAATTAGGATGCTTGTACTGATATCTTAAAGAATAATTCTCATTTCGATCACAACATGCATTCAGAGGACACTTGGTACATGGTACTTTATACCTTTTTTTGAAGGCAAATGCAACTTTGTACTTTTTTAATATCGAATGCTGAATGAGGAAGAATTGAACCTGCACCTGCATTTTGCTTTAGAAGGATCCTGGTACTTCCAACAACTTTTTCTTGATACTCTTACTACTTCTCCAATATTGAATGTCGAACGCCAAGTGGAGAATTTCGAAGTAGGGATTCGAATTAGGATCTGCATTTTGCTTTAGAAGGATCTTGGTACTTGGTACTTTGTACTTCGTACAATGATTACCACCAACTCCTTTCCAAAAGAAAATCTCCATTGTATCCCCAATCCCCTATCCAAGAATAACTACTTTTTTATATCTTTCGGTGATGGAAAATTTCGTCGTTTCGGCAAGAAAATATAGACCTGCGGATTTCAAAAGTGTGGTGGGACAAGAGCACATTACCACTACCCTTCAAAATGCAATAAAGAACAGTCACCTCGCCCAAGCCTTTCTTTTTTGTGGTCCTAGGGGAGTAGGTAAAACAACTTGTGCTAGGATCCTGGCTAAAACCATCAACTGCGAGGCTATCAGCAGTGACTTTGAGGCTTGTGGGAGTTGCAATTCCTGCATCTCTTTTCAAAACAACGCCTCTTTCAATAGCTACGAATTGGATGCCGCCTCCAACAATTCGGTAGACGATATCCGAAATCTGGTAGAGCAAGTAAGGTATGCCCCTCAAAAAGGATCATATAAAATCTATATCATCGATGAGGTGCACATGCTATCTACAGCCGCCTTCAATGCGTTTTTGAAGACGCTGGAAGAGCCGCCTAAGTACGCCATCTTTATTTTGGCGACTACCGAAAAGCATAAAATTATACCTACCATTCTTTCCAGATGTCAGATTTTTGACTTCAGCAGAATTCAAATCAAGCACATCGCCGAACACCTGAAGTATATTGCGGAAAAGGAGCAGGTAGCCTACGAGGAAGAAGCCCTACGCTTAATTGCGACCAAGGCAGATGGAGCATTGCGGGATGCCTTATCCATGTTTGACTTGATAGTTACCTATTCGGCGGGTAAAAAGGTGACTTATCTTGATACCATTGCCAACCTCAACATCCTAGATTACGATTATTATTTTAAAGTGGTAGATGCGCTAGTGGAAGAAGATATTTCTGACACGCTGTTGATCTTTGATGAAATTCTCAAAAAAGGCTTTGATGGGCATAACTTTATCGTAGGATTAAGCGAGCATTTACGTGACCTTTTGGTAGTCAAAGATGAGTCTACCGTGCATCTTCTTCAAGTATCGGACTCTGCTAAGCAGCGTTACCTAGACCAATCCAAGCAAGCTTCTGTATCGTTTCTTTTGTCAGCTCTGAATCTTGCCAATCTCTGCGATATCCATTACAAAACCAGTAAAAACCAGCGATTGCATGTGGAACTAGCCCTGATGAAGATGACCAAGCTTTCCCATGCGTTTAGACTGGCGGCTTTACCGGATGTAGAAATAAAAAAAAAAGCCTGATTAAGGAGGACTCCCCTCAACTAGTGGAAACTCTTCAACCTGAGGAACTTCCTGCCCCAAGCTTACCTCCATCCCCTTCACTTCCTGCTGTAGTCCTTGATCGCCCCATTTCTCCTTCTAAGGGAGGGGGCTTAAAAAGTACTTTTTCTATACCCAAGAGTCTAAGCCAGACCCAAAAGCTGGTAGAAGAACAGGCTTTGCCTGTAGTAGAGGAACCCTCTTCGGTAGAAGATGAGCCTCAAGCTATTTCCAACAATGCCCCTTTGCCAGAACTTACACAAAGCCTCTTGGACCAAGCTATGCCCTTGGTGATGGAAGTTTATCGAGAGGCCAATAAAGGCCTTGAGCTTGCCTTGCTCACCCAAGCTCTCCAAGTAATAAATGGGGAGGTTCATTTGGCTGTGACAGGGGCTGTTCAAGAAGATATAGCCACGACCATGAAACCTGACTTGATCGCATTACTGCAAAAGCATACAGGATTGCGATCCGTGTCCGTCCTTGTCGTTCAACAAGAAGAACTTCCCGAACAGAGCGGAAAGTTGTATACCAGCACGGAAAAATTACGCTACCTTCTTGAAAAGTATCCTGTAATTCGCGAGCTACAGCAAAAATTTGACTTAGACGTAGATTTTTAAAAATCGAGGGAAATCCCAAAATTGATTAGGTTTTGGAATTGAATGGCTCGTTTGCTCCGTCCATTGTCTTGTTTGATCCAGACGTTTTCATCGTAAATCAAAACCGTCTCCATTCGGGTAGAGATAAATTTATTGACCTTCATTCGGATCAAAGAATTGAAGTTGACCACCATATTGCCGAAGCGCTCGTAGTTTGAAAATAGGTTGAGGTCAGCTTTCCAAGTGACATTTTCCATTAGCGCTATATCTACTCCACCTACAGCTACGGACATTCCTGCTTCTGCCCTTACGTTTTCTCCAGGATTTACCCCAAAGGTCCCGGCTTGGCTTAAAGAATCGTTCATCACCAAGGTAAATCTACCAGTGAATGGGGAGAGGATAAATGAAAGACGAGATTTGTCTGCATAGGTCACCCGGTAGTTGATACCGGTAGAGGATTGGAGATATCCAGGAGAGAGTAAATCAGAAATTTTGGTTCTAGATTCAGCATCTAATCCGCTACCCTTGCTGTATTTATATCCTGCCATCAATTGCGTCCTGGCATCTAGCTGGGTAGTAAGGAAGATTTTCTCCGAAAGTTGCCTGCCGTAATTGCTTACAAAGATGAAATTATCGTTGGTTTTCTGCGTTTTGAAGGCTCGCTCATTTTGTCTGTTAAATCCTAAGTTAACGGTGAGCTGCGTGTCCCAGACCTTGCTGTCTTTTTTAAAATTGGCATACAAGTTTACCCCCGTGTTGAGGGCAAAGGAACCAGATCCACCTGCAGCCCAATTGCTTAGGGTGACCTGTTGCGCGTTGAGGGTATAGGTACCTCCAGTTTTCCAGAAAGTTTCCTTGGCAGGATTTTCCAAGAGTAAAGAATCTCCTAGCATGATCAAGGTGTCTTGCTCGATGATTACCGTATCAGGAATAATTTTTTTTTCTTGTGCCCAGGCAAATGAGACATAAGAATAAGCGAAGAGTAATCCCAACAAAAGGAGAAGTTGGCGCATGAACGGCTGCGTTGAGGTCAGTTTAGGGCTTCAAAATACGTAATTTTTGACCTACTGTAATCAAGTTTTGACTTCCAATCCCATTCTGGCTTTTGAGCTGTTCCACAGTTAACCCATATTTTTTAGAAATAGAAAATAGGGTCTCACCAGTACTTACCGTATGGTAGGTAGGCAAAGATGAACTTTTATCCTCCACTACCACCGGTTCGGACACCGGTTTTTCAAGCACTGGTGTTGAAACGAATGAATTAGAGGGTTCTGGATCAGGATCAGTAAGGGTGACCATAGGAATATCTTCTCCTCGTCTTCTTGGTTCTATCAAATTGAGGACCATGCCAGGCTTGAGATCGGCGTCCCTCCTGATTTTATTTTTCGATTTCAAGGAGGAAAGTCGTATACCATACTTTTGGGAAATGGTCCAAAGGGTTTCACCAGGCTCCACGATATGGGTATCAATGGCAGCAGAGGGCCGTTTTTTCTGGGTGTAATAATAAGCCCCTTGAACGACCTGTTCTTGGGATTCCATATCGTTGACTTTGACAAATTTCCTTTCCTTCATTCCTATCTCTTCAGAAAATTTACTTGTGGAAGCAGTTTCTGAGGCTTGAACGCCTTCCAGTTCGTTGACTTGGATTTGATTAGGTTGAGATGATTTAGTGGTATTTCCTGATATTCTTGGGAAGGAATCAGCGCGCTTGTAGGAAGGAGTACTACTAGAGGCAATTGGAGTTGTACTGGCTAGATTTGGGGACGCTTGGGGAGTGCTTTGTTGAAGAACTGGTCCCATTCCTTCTTTGATATAAAATAGGGTAAAGGTTCCGGAAGGAATTTTTCCTTGGATAGCCCATTTATTAAAATCCAGGAGGTGTTGTTCACTTACTCCATATTGCTTGGCTAGCTGGGCCATTGAGGTGGGGCCTTGGATTTGTACTTCGATCAAGCGGGAAGTGGATGAAGTCAATTTTCCGATTGGAGCTTCGTAGGCTACTTTATGAGCTAAAAATTTTTTGAAATACCAATGGGTATTTCTATCGATTTCTACTACTTTTTTACCAGAATATTGAGTTCCAAAATAGGCTTTGGCTCCTCCTAATCCCATTTGATAAGATACCAGCGCAGTCATCCAATTGTTAAGTACTCCTTGGTGTTTTTTCAAGTACAAGGCTGCCCCCCTGGAAGAGGCGGTGATACTTTTTCTTTCATCAATTTGGGAGTCAACACGCAGTCCAACCTCCTCCGCTGTTCCTTGCTTGAACTGCCAAAAACCCACCGCATTTGAAGTCGAAATGGCGTCTGGAACAAGACCGCTTTCCTGTATGACAAGGAATTTAAGTGCTAAGGGTACCCCTTGGTTTTTAAATTCTCGCTCTACCAAGGGGAGGTAAAGGCTTGCGCGCTCTTGCTTGAGTTTGAAATAGTTTGGATTTCGGTAGAGGGCATCTACATCCAATTGGATTTCGCGTTGGGCTTGGGGATGTATGCGCAGGGTAAGGTCTGCAAATTCCATTTCCAAGGGAACTTGGGGGATTTGTGCAAGTAGCCCTTGAGTACCTACAAAAAAGGTTAAAAAAAGGAAGATGCAATAGTTCAGCGATTTCATCAGCGGATGCAAAGTTTTTTTCTGCCCTAATAAATAGCAAAAATGATTCCCTTTTTTTCAGTTCACCTTTTTATAGCCATTAAAATCCCATCCCTGATAGGAAGAAGAAGGGTTTGAACCCTTGGATCATGCGCCAAGCGACTATTAAAGTCAAGCAAGGCCTGGGTGTCTTTGTCCACTTTTTGACCCTCTTCCACCAATATTTTACCTGACCAGAGCACGTTGTCTGCCAGGAGAACACCTCCTGGTCTTAGCTTATCGATGACTAAATCGTAATAGGCCAAGTAATGGGCCTTATCTGCATCTATAAAAACTAAATCAAAAGGCCCTGGAAGGGTAGGGAGGAGTTCGCGGGCGTTTCCAAGCCTATAATCGATTTGAGAGGATAGGCCACTTTCTTTAAAAAATCCACGGACCATGCTTTCCAGTTCGTCGTTGATATCTAGGGTGGTGAGTTGGCCTCCAGTTTGCAGTCCTCTGGCCAAGCAGATGGCCGAATATCCGGTAAAGGTTCCTATTTCTAAGATGGATTTGGCCTGAAGCATTTTTGCAAAAAATTCTAGGACTTTCCCTTGCAAATGCCCTGAGAGCATTCTCGGTAGAAGCACCTTTGCTTGGGTCTCTCGAGTAATTTTTTTTAATAAAGCATCTTCTTCTTGGGTATGTGCTTCGCAGTACGCAAGGAGGGCTGAGGAAATAAACTCCATATCAAGCTGGGGTATACATGAGGCAACTTAAAGACTCAGGATGAAAAATTTCTTGGGCAATTTCTTGCAAATCTATGGCGGAGGTTTGTCGAATTTGCTCAAAAATACACTCAAGAGGATCAATTTTCCCGTGATCAAGCAGTGTTTTCCCATACACTAGCATAAGGCTAGCATAGTTTTCCTCTGCCATGGCCATTTGCCCTATGGCCTGCACTTTTGCGGTATGAAGCTGAAGAGTCCCTAATTTTTTCTTCCTTAATTTTTCCATTTCCCGATATACGATCTCGATGGATTTTTTTAAGGTTTTTTCTTCTGTGCCAAAATAAATCCCAAAAAATCCTGTGTCAGAAAAAGGTTGATAGGTAGATTCTACACTGTAAACGTAACCGTAGGTTTCTCGCAAGGACAAGTTGAGACGACTATTCATGCTGGGTCCACCAAGAATATTGTTCAATAGAAAAAGTTGGTATCGCTTGGGATCGTGCAGGGAGTAGGCAGGCCTACCTATGGCGCATAGGGATTGAGTAACCTCCCGAGGTAGGGAAGATTGTTTGGCATGATAGTGATGAAATCCCCCTCGGGTATACAAGGTTCTTTTGCTTGGAATTTCACGCAAGGGGCCCTCGATCTGTTTTAATACTTTCTCAAAAGGGAGGTTGCCCACAACGGAAAATACAATGTGATGGGTGTCCAGTCGAGAGGAAATAAAATTAAAAAAATCTTGCTGATGAAAATTGCTTACCGTTTTTTCTGTCCCCAAAATATTTCTTCCTAAGGCATGTTGGTCGAATACTAAGGCATCCAGTTCATCTTGGATGGCATCCTCTGGGGAGTCTCGGTACATGGCCATTTCTTCAAGGATTACCTGACGCTCTTTTTCAATTTGTTTTTCAGGAAATGTAGAATGAAAGGTGATGTCAAAGAGGAGTTCTGCCGCCTTGGCGTAGTGCTCCTTCAAAATGGAAGCATAAAAGCAAATTTTTTCCTTAGTGGTGTAGGCATTTAATTCCCCACCTAAAGATTCCAAGCGATTGATGATGTGAAAGCTTTTTCTTTTCTGCGTCCCCTTGAAGGCCATATGTTCCCAAAAATGAGCCAAGCCTTCTTGCTCTTGATCCTCATCCCTACTGCCTATGTTGAGAATAAAACCACAGTGCACTAAACGGGTATGGTTGATCTCTTGATGTACAATTCGAATTCCGTTGGGAAGCTCTTTACAATTTATCCGCATGCGATGCTATTCCTTTTTGGAAAATACACATTTAAACTTGAAACCCCTGTGCATAAAATAGATTCCTTTGGACGCCACGATTTAGTATCTTGGCAAGACTATTGGAATGTCTATGAAATATACTCCGTTATCCAAGGACCTATACCGACGAAATAGGGCAAAATTTGCAGCAAAAATGGCAAAAAATTCGGTGGCAATCTTTAATGCCAATGATATTTTGCCTACCAATGCAGACGGGACCATGAAGTTCCGTCAGAATAACGATTTATTTTACCTCTGTGGAATTGATCAGGAGGAGACGGTGCTCCTTCTGGCACCAGATTGTCCCAATCCTGCTTGGAGAGAGGTTTTGTTTTTGAGAGAGACCAACGAGCACATTGCCATTTGGGAAGGGCACAAGTATACTAAAGAAGAAGCGGAGGCTGCCTCTGGTATTTCTTCCATACAGTGGCTTTCTGCCTTTGAATTGATATTCAATTCGGTAGTCAATCTTTCGGAACGGATTTACCTCAATACCAACGAACACCTTCGCGCAGGGGTAGTGGTGGAGACCCGCGATGCTCGTTTTATAAAGGCCTGTAAGGAAAAATATCCCCTGCATAGCTATGAACGATCTGCTCCTTTGATGCACGCTTTGAGGGCTATGAAGGAAGCAGAAGAGATTCAGCAACTTCAAATTGCCTGTGATATTACGGAGAAAGGATTCCGTAGGGTCTTGGGAATGGTAAAGCCAGGGGTAACCGAATACGAAATAGAGGCTGAATTTATCCATGAGTTTATCAAAAATAGAAGTAAGGGATTTGCCTACGAACCCATTATCGCTTCTGGATCGTCTGCCTGTGTGTTACACTATATTGAAAATAATAAGGCATGCAAGGATGGGGAATTACTTTTATTGGACGTGGCGGCTGAATATGGCAATTACAATGCAGACATGACGCGTACCATTCCTGTGAATGGAAGATTTACCCAAAGGCAGCGACAAGTATACGATGCGGTGCTCCGAGTAAAAAATGAGGCTTCTTCTCTGTTGCGGCCGGGCATTACCATTCAAGACTATCACAAGGAGGTAGGGAGCATCATGCAGGCTGAATTGCTGGGCTTGGGATTACTTGATCAAACCGATATCAAAAATCAAGACCCCAATTGGCCAGCTTATAAAAAATATTTTATGCACGGCACTTCCCACCACTTGGGTTTGGATGTGCACGACGTGGGCACCATGCATTATCCCATTGCTGCAGGCATGGTCTTTACTGTGGAGCCTGGAATTTACATTCCAGAGGAGGGATTTGCGGTGCGCTTGGAAAACAATATTGTAGTACAAGAGCAAGGGTACCTAGATTTGATGCGCAACATCCCCATAGAGGCAGAAGAGATTGAAGAGCTGATGAACCGATAATATTTTCAAAAAAGCCAAAGCCCGTCCCGAAATTCTGCGGGAAGGGCTTTTTTGAAGGGAATAAAAAAGGCTGTTACCTGTTTGGTAACAGCCTTTATAAATAATCAATAGAAAATTAACCGATAGAAATTCTTTTGAAGGTATTCACCGTTAGTCCCTTACTCACCCCATCCAGGTATTGAGCAATGGTCTTGGAGTTGTCCTTCACGAATTGCTGGCTAAGCAAAGTGCTTTCCTTGTAGAATTTCTGAAGTTTGCCTAAGGCAATTTTCTCCAACATATCTTCAGGTTTGCCCTCGGCACGAGCTTGTTCCTTACCGATTTCGATTTCTCTTTCGATCAAGGAAGCATCTACTCCATCTTTATCTACGGCCACTGGGTTCATGGCGGCAATTTGCATAGCCACGTCCTTGCCTGCTTCTTCAACATTCTTACCAGAGGTAGAAACTAAACCTACCAACACGCCTAATTTTCCATTGGAGTGGATGTAGGATACTACTTGATCGGCAGAGATAACTTCAAAATGAGAGATTTCGATTTTTTCTCCGATTTTTCCAGTCATTTCCACAATTTTTTCTGCCACCGTAATGTTGCCTAGGGGAAGAGCCAAGACTTGCTCTGAAGTCGTACACCCATTGGCTACAGCCAAATCAATTAAGGTATTGGCAAAGGAACCAAACTCTTCATTCTTTGCCACGAAATCAGTTTCGCAGGTGAGTGAAAGGAGAGTTCCTTTTGCATGGTTGTTGGACAAGCGGGTCACGACCACTCCTTCTTTAGTTTCTCTATCCGCTCTAGAAGCAGATACTTTTTGGCCTTTTTTTCTCAGGATGTCAACTGCTTTTTCGAAGTCACCTTCAGCCTCTGTAAGGGCTTTCTTGCAGTCCATCATGCCTGCTCCGGTCATTTGTCTCAGTTTGTTTACGTCTTGTGCAGTAATTGCCATGGTAAAGTTCGTTTAGTTTATTCTGTAAGGACTTAGTTCCTTTTTAAGGAGAAGGATGACCTAATGTTTGTTTTTGGATAGGTCACCGAGATAAAACAAAAAATTGAACATAGACTTACGCCTGATGTTCAATTTTTTTCAACTATAGTATTGCTAATTTATTCTTGTGTTTCAGCGTCTACGGCTCTTTTTGCCTCTTCCTCTTCCGAAAGTTTAGCATCGTCCTTGTCTTTCTTACGCTCAGAAAGGCCTTCTTCAATGGCTTCGCCAAAAGCTTTTACTAGAAGAGAAACAGACTTAAATGCATCGTCATTCGCTGGAATAGGGAAGTCTACCTCGTTTGGATTGGAGTTGGTATCTACCAAAGCAAAAACGGGAATTCCTAGTTTTTGAGCTTCCGCTATGGCAATGTGTTCTCTTTTGATATCCACCACAAATAGCGCTGCAGGAAGTCGGCTCAAGTCGGCAATACCTCCTAAAACTACCTCCATTTTATCTTTTTGACGGCTCACCATCAAACGCTCTTTTTTCGCCAAGTTTTTGTAAGAATCCTCTTTCATTAATTTTTCAAGAGAAGACATTTTCTTCAGCGACTTTCTAATGGTGGCAAAATTGGTCAACATACCACCCAACCACCTTTCGGTGACGTAAGGCATATTGAGACGCTGCGCTTCTGCAGCAACAAGGTCTTTTGCCTGTTTTTTCGTAGCGACAAACATGATTTTTTTGCCAGAACGAACGATTTGCTTGATTGCGTTGGATGCTTCTTCGAGGCAAGCAAGCGTTTTATTAAGGTCGATAATATGGATACCATTTTTCTCCATAAAAATGTATGGAGCCATTCTTGGATCCCACTTTCTCGTCAAGTGTCCAAAGTGAACACCAGCATCCAGTAAGTCTTTGTATTCTATTTTTGACATGAATGAAATTGGTTTCTATGAGGGAAAGAAATTTCCGATTAACGCTTAGAGAATTGGAATCTTCTTCTTGCTTTTCTTCTTCCTGGCTTCTTACGTTCTACCATTCTTGGGTCACGGGTAAGAAATCCTTCTTTTTTCAATGGAGATCTATGCTCTGCATCAAATTCACACAAGGCACGTGAAATGGCCATGCGTGCTGCTTCAGCTTGTCCTTTGATACCTCCTCCGTCTACGTTGATTTGAACATCGTAGGTACCTTCTACTCCGACCAAGGCCAATGGCTGTTTCACCACAATTTGGTGCAATTCAAATGGGAAATATTCTTCAATTGCCTTGCTGTTTACGGTGATGGCGCCTTTACCAGGGGTCATGTAAATCCGGGCAACTGAAGTTTTTCTTCTCCCGATGGTGTTAATTATTTCCATGCGTTAGCAATTATATAGTGATGGATTTGGGCTGCTGTGCTGCATGAGGATGTTCAGGTCCTTCGTATACATACAGGTTGCCGTACAATTTGCTTCCTAATCTGTTTTTTGGCAACATGCCTCGGACAGCTTTTTCCACAAGGATGGAAGAAGATTTTTGCTTCAACAATCTAGGTGTAGAAATGCGCTGACCTCCTGGATATCCAGTGTGGCGCACATATACTTTAGCGTCCATTTTGTCACCTGTCAATCTAACCTTGTCTGCGTTGATAACGATGACATTGTCTCCGCAATCTACGTTAGGAGTGAAGCTAGGCTTCGTTTTTCCTCTCAAGATTTTTGCAACCTCACTCGCCAAGCGGCCTAAAATGGCAGACTGGGCGTCTACGACCACCCATTGCTTTTCTACGGTAGAACTGTTGGCTGAGATGGTCTTATAGCTCAGAGTATCCACTTTGTAACTGTTTAATTTTTAGCGTATTATTTAATAATCGACCCCAAAAAGGGACACAAAGATAGAAGCATTTATTTTTCTATGCAAACTATTTTCAATCCTAAACCTTAATTTTCATGGAATTTGGATTATTTTTTTTTGTTGACTTGATTTTATCTCCCAAATGGGCGGGGATGTTTTACCTATTTTTTTCAAGCTGCTGCACCAAAACATTAAAATCCTTGGGATAGGGTGCATTTACGCTGATTTCCTTCCCATCTACACCTAAAAATCGTATGGAGTAGGCATGCAAGGATACCCGCTGCATGATGGGGAGTTCCTCGGTTTGTTTTTTAAGGTTAAATCTCCGCTTCAGCGCCGAGAGGTAGACGGGCTTTCCACCATAGAGGACGTCCCCGCTAATGGGAGCTGACAGATAGGCCAGATGCACTCGAATTTGATGGAGTCTTCCCGTGATGGGTTTGCATTCTACCAAGGAATGGATCAAGTAGGTGGTCAGGGTAGTCAAGACGGTTTGTGCAGGTTTTCCTTCTTTGGAAATCTTGGCGATTCCTTTGGCAGAAGTTAAGATATTTCTATCTACCAGGGTACCGTGAAAATCATGAATACCTTCTACTACAGCATGGTAGGTTTTTTCTACTTCCCTATTTTCAAACTGCATGGCAAGGTGTCGGTAGGCCAAGGCATGTTTGGCTATGACCAAGCATCCGGAGGTTTCCTTATCCAAGCGATGGCAGAGTTGGGCCGATTCCCAGTAATTTTTAGCTAAATCCAAAATATTTTTAGCCTCGTGCCTATCGTCAAGGCTGGAAAGGTAGGGCGGCTTGTTGATGACCAAGTAATCTGAATTTTCAAATAAGATTAGGTCACTGAAGGAAAATTTAGTCATGAAGTTTCTGCCCTGATCAAAGTCTGCAAAACTAGGCAATCCTTGGCGTTGACAAAAAGATCAAGTCAATTTGTTTGCGTATTCCTGGGCCAATGATGCGCTGAAGGAGCAGAAAATGGTAGTTCTATGTAAAATGGGGTCAACCTTGAGTAGGGGATATTATTAACTCAGTTTGTTTAGCTGGCACTAATTTCCGATGAATTTGGGATTTCTTCTGCCTTTTTGGCTTTTTCCAAAGGGAGTTGAAAACTAAAGATAGAACCTTTGCCAAGGGTAGAACTCACGGCGATTTTGCTTTTGTGGCCCTCCAGGATATGTTTGACTATAGCAAGACCTAAACCTGTTCCCCCCTTACCCTTAGATCTGCTTTTTTCCACTCGATAAAATCGTTCAAAAATTCTTTTTAAATCTTCTGCAGGGATACCTGGACCATTGTCTTTTACTTCTACCTGCACTTGATTTTTGCTGGCTTTCAGGCTAACAATCACCTCTCCCCCCTGATGATTGTACTTTACGGCATTAAAAATTAGGTTTTGGCAAACGCGGTAAATTTTTTGGCGATCTGCCAAGGTCGAGTAACTTTTTTCTTGGTCAACTTCCAACAAGAGTTTTACATCCCGTTTGGAAGCTTTGTGTTCCAATTCTTCAATTACTTCCTGTACTACTTCTTTCAGGTCAAATTCAGTCAAATTGAATTTGATTACTCCACTTTCCATTTGGTTGAGGGTGAGGAGGTCCTGCACCAAATGGTCTAGGGCATCTAGACTTTTCCCTGCTTTCTTCAAAAACTTCATCCTCACCTGCTTGTCGTCTATGGCACCATCGAGCAGGGTGTGGATATAGCCTTGAGTGGCAAAAATGGGAGTTTTCAATTCGTGGGAAATATCTGCAATGAACTCCCTTCTGAATTCTTCATTTTTTTGAAGGGTTTCTATTTCTCGTTGTCTAGCAATGGCGTAGGCATTGATGTCCGAATTGATTTTCTTTAAGGGAGAAAGGGAAGAACGGAAAGACTTGTCCTGAATTTTATTCAGGTCTTTCTTTTGAATTTTCTCCATGAGGGTATAGATATTTCCGATTTCTTTAAAAATCAAAAATTCCATAGTAATGCTAATCAGCAAATAGGAAATAGAAAAAGACAACAAAAACGCTGCCCAAAGGGTGGGGGTAGTGGTAGAGGGGATGAGGTATAAAAATGCGGCGACCAGGCCAGAAATAGAAATGGCTAGGAGTAGGGACAATCCTCTTGATCCGGTAGGCATAGCTTAGCCTAGCTCAAATTTATACCCCACCCCTTTGATGGTGGTAATGTATTTTTCCCCCACTTTTTCTCGTACTTTTCGAATGTGAACATCAACCGTACGGGCTAGGACAAATACGTCAGTTCCCCAAATATGATGGAGCAATTCGTCTCTATTGTAAACCACATTGGGATGATTGGCTAAAAAATAAAGCAGTTCAAATTCTTTTTTGGGGAGGGTTATGGTTTTATCCCCTTTGACGATGGTATAGCTGCTTCGGTCAATTTGCAAATCTCGAATTTTGATATGGCCCTTTTCCTGATCTTTTTTGGAATCCCTTCTAAACAGTGCAGCAATTCTGCTCATGAGCGCCCTAGGCTTGATGGGCTTGGTGATGTAATCGTCAGCGCCTACATCAAAAGCGGCTACCTCGGAATATTCTTCCATGCGGGCGGTTAAGAAAATGATGAAGGCGTTTTTTACCTCTGGAAGCTGCCGAAGTTGAAGGCAAGTTTCCACCCCGTCCTGATGAGGCATCATGATGTCCAGGAGGATCACATCGGGAATAAACTTAGCTGCCACTTTCACCGCTTTGAGGCCATCTTCTGCTGTGGCGACGTCATAGCCTTCCTTTTGGAGATTGTATTTTAGAATTTCTACGATGCTGGGCTCGTCATCTACTACCAGCACTTTGATTTTCTTTTTGTCTGCCATGAGGAGTATTCCTTATTTAATGGGGAAAATTACTAAATATTTTATGTACCTATCAACTACTTCAATTCCTACTAGGAAAAAACTTTCTAGACCAAAGTACTTGTAATTTTTAAAGAAGGCGTTAAGCTAGTGTTAAGCTACGGTGAATCAATTGTTTTTCAATCCTTTAGCAGAAGTAATATCAATGTTTAAGGAGCCAATAAACAGGTCAGCCTTGATCTTAACAGGTATTTTTTGTGCATCTTTTGTGATCCAAACTTTGACGGGATACTCTCCGCGGAAGAGGGAATTTTTTGGAAGTTGGGGCGAAAAAATATAGGTTTCTTTAGTGCCTAAGTTGGTTTGAAGGGTTTCATTTCCTTCAAAAATTAATTTTAGGTTATAAATTTTTTTATCAAAAAAACCGGTGATGCGTACTTCTTGACCTTTTCTAAGTTTGCTCAAGTCTATGGTTCTTAAATAATAAAATCCACTCACCAAATCTTGCACCTGCGAGCTTAGTTTATATTCTTTGACTTCTTTGATCACCTTATTTTCCCGATCATAAATTTCCATGGTAGCTTTCTTATTGACTTGATCGAAATGTACCTTCTCATTTTTTCGATACCCCCCTTCTTCTAGGTATCGGTAAGATAGACTAGGAAGTAGGGTATTGGTATCCATGTGTGTTCCCCAATTGTCATTTACTCTTCCGAATAAAGTAGCAGCACCTTTGGTTGTTCCAAAGGCATCAATTTTATAAAAGGTCTTCGAATTTTCTTGAATGGCCCTTGGGTTCACCTTTAGCTTAGCATCGGCGAGGTCTATCCATCCGTAGCTAACCGAAAAAAGCAACTCCTCTCCGAATGTGAAGGGAATCGTGGAGGGTGTGGGTTGGGCAAGTAAAGAAATTTTGGGAATACACAGGGCAACTGCTATTCCAAGGAGTAAACGAAATGGATATTTGACAATTAGTGACAAAAAACTTCTAATAATTCGATATTTATGAAGGAAAGCTATGTAATTGCTTCATAAAAGTACAAATTTGAAGCTCGAAAACAAGAGCGGGTGAAGGCTTGTTTCTTCCTTTAAAAATTATTAACTTAAATCTTTTATCTACCTCAACTCTCCAACGCATGAGTGCTACGAATTCAGAAAAATTGAAAGCCTTACAGCTTACCATTGACAAGCTTGAAAAAACTTACGGAAAGGGCGCCGTGATGAAGTTAAGTGATAACAAGGTTTTAGACATTCCTGCCATTTCTACAGGTTCTCTGGGTTTGGACATGGCCTTGGGAATTGGAGGGATTCCTAGAGGAAGGGTAATTGAAATATATGGTCCAGAATCCTCAGGGAAGACTACCCTGACCATGCATTGCATCGCTGAGGCGCAGAAGGCAGGAGGCATGGCAGCTTTCATCGATGCAGAACATGCCTTCGATAAGAATTATGCCGAAAAATTGGGAATCGATACCGAAAACTTACTCATTTCCCAACCTGACAATGGAGAGCAAGCCTTAGAGATTGCAGAGCATTTGATTCGCTCCGGAGCCATTGACATCATAGTCATCGATTCAGTGGCTGCGTTGGTACCTAAGGGGGAGCTAGAAGGAGAGATGGGAGAAAGTAAAATGGGACTGCAGGCGAGGCTGATGTCACAGGCATTGCGTAAGCTTACAGGAGCCATCAATAAAACTGGCTGCGCCTGTATTTTTATCAACCAGCTTCGTGAAAAAATAGGAGTGATGTTTGGTAATCCAGAGACCACCACCGGCGGTAATGCACTCAAATTTTATGCCTCTGTACGCTTGGACATTCGACGAGTAGGACAGATCAAAGAAGGAGCAGACAGTGTTCTTGGCAATAGGACTAGGGTAAAGGTGGTTAAAAATAAGGTAGCCCCTCCCTTCAAAGTGGTGGAGTTTGATATCATGTATGGACAAGGTATCTCCAAAGTGGGTGAAATCATTGACCTTGGAGTAGAATTGGATATTATAAAAAAGGCTGGATCTTGGTTTTCATATAATGGAGAAAAACTGGGACAAGGCAGGGATGCTGTAAAAAGCGTGCTTTTGGACAATCCAGAACTGATGGAAGAATTGGAGGCAAAAATAAAAGCAGCCTCTGGTTCACTACCTACCGAGCCTTCCCTAGAGGAGGAAGATTAAAAAAGGGAGGCGATTGCCTCCCTTTTTTTTAATTGGTTCGAATAGCTTCTACTGGATCCATTCGTGCTGCTAGGGAAGCAGGTACAATTCCTGCTACTACACCTATGGCAGAGGACACCCCTAATCCGAGGATGATATTATTTAAGGAAAGAATTAGGTCCAAGCTACCCAAAGGAACAAAGCTAAAGGCATAGACCAGCAAGATCCCAGAACCTCCTCCTATCAAACTGAGGCAAACTGCTTCAAATAAAAATTGAAATAGGATAAAGTAATTTTTTGCTCCTAAGGATTTTTGAATCCCTATGATGTTGGTTCTTTCCCTAACCGAAACAAACATGATATTGGCAATGCCAAAGCCGCCTACCAAAATAGAAAATCCTCCGATGACCCATCCCGCTACGGAAATGACATCGAAAATGGACCCAATAGCATTTTGTATAAACTCTGTTTTATTCAAGGCAAAATTATCTTCTTGGGTAGGCTTTAAGCCTCTTTTGGCACGCATGAGACCTGCCATCTCATTTTCAAGAGCCACCAATCCCACATCGCTGTCTTTGCCCTTGGCTGCAATGGTCGGTTCTAGTCCATTTTTACCCGTATAATACATTTTTGTAAAGGCCCCATAAGGAATAAGGCAGGCATCGTCCTTGGAGGGAAGTTCTAAAAATCCTTCTCCTTCTTCTTCAAAAATGCCAATAACCACAAACTTCATCCCTTTTATTTTCACTTCTTTACCCAGGGCTTCTTGGTTGGGAAAAAGGGTGTTGGCAATTCTTTTCCCGATGATGATCAAACTTCTAGAGGCATTAATTTCTGCTTCAGAAAAATACCTTCCCTCTTCTAAAGCCACATCAAAAACATTCTGATAAGTGTAGGCTACCCCTGAGAGGGAAATCCCTTCAAAGGAATTGCTTCCTGCCTGAATGGTAGCCGAGGAGGAAGCCGAGATAGTCACTCCATCGGCATTTGTCAAACGCTCTTCTAAAAATTTGTATTCTGCATAGGTGCCAGGAGGCCGTTGGAAATACTTCCACCAAGGATAGTCTTGCGGTCCAGAAGCAAAGGGAAATCGGTCTACCCGCATGACGTTGGTTCCTAAAAATGCAAAGGAAGATTTGATTTTTTCTTCCAGAGAATCAACCAAGGTGAAAACGGCAATGATGGCAAAAATGCCTATAGTAACTCCCAAAAGGGATAGAATCGTACGCGTCAAATTGGATTTGAGTGCCGATGCGGCAAATTTTAAACTTTCCCAAGAAAGCTTTAAAAACAACATAACTGGAAGGATTGGTAAAACAATTTGTCAAGTTAGCTGAATTTGGGCACTTTTGTTATTATCTTTACATTTTTTAAACCAATTTAACGAGTTCGAATAGTGCATCTTACTCCTCCTAGCTCCTTATGAAATTATCAGATTTCAAGTTTGAAGTTCCCAAAAAACTTATTGCCCTTTATCCTACAGAAAATCGAGACGAATCCAGATTGATGGTGGTTCACCGGAAAACCGGTGAAATCGAACACCGGACTTTCAAAGATATTTTAGAATACTTTGAGGACGGGGACGTTCTAGTGACCAACGATACCAAAGTCTTTCCTGCACGCTTGTATGGCAATAAGGAAAAAACAGGCGCTAAAATCGAAGTTTTTTTGCTTCGAGAGCTAAACGCAGAGTTTAAGCTTTGGGATGTTTTGGTAGATCCTGCTAGAAAAATTAGGGTTGGGAATAAGTTGTATTTTGGAGATAGCGATTTGGTAGCTGAGGTCATTGACAATACCACCTCTAGGGGTAGAACCATTCGTTTTTTGTTTGACGGCACGGAAGAAGAGTTTCAAAAAACGATTGATTCTTTGGGAGAGACCCCCATACTGAAGGAATATATCGAAAGAGCCGTAGAGCCCGAAGATAGGGATCGCTACCAAACCGTCTTTGCCAAACATGTAGGGGCCGTTGCTGCTCCGACAGCGGGATTACATTTTACTCCACAATTGTTAAAGAGATTGGAGTTAAAAGGAGTGGATATTGCTCCTATTACCTTGCATATTGGACTTGGTACTTTCAGACAGGTTGATGTCGAGGATCTTACCAAGCATAAAATGGATTCTGAGAATTATTTTATTCCTGCCAAGACGGCGGAATTGGTCAATCAAGCACTCGATGCTAAAAAGCGTGTTGTTGCGGTTGGCACCACCTCTTTAAAAACCATTGAATCCTCTGTGACGGCTGGGGGAAGGCTAAAGGAAAGTAATGGATGGACAGATAAGTTCATCATTCCTCCCTACGATTTCAAAATTGCCAATGCTTTAATTACCAACTTCCACCTTCCAGAGTCTACCTTATTGATGACTACTGCAGCTTTTGGGGGATATCCTTTGATCATGAAAGCCTATAAGGAAGCGGTTAAGGAAAAGTATCGATTCTTCTCTTACGGAGATGCCATGTTGATTTTGTGATTTTAATCAGTCCTGCACCTGCAGGACTTTTTTTTCCCTTTTCTGAATTCTTCCACCAAAACGCACAACACCTTAGGGAGTAGAAATATGATCAAAGAGGTGGCGCGTTTCGAATGGAACTTTATTTTTGTACCAATTCAACGCACATGAACAAAGCAGCAATACTCGTCGCCGGTGGGAAAGGAATGCGGATGGGGACCTCACTTTCCAAACAATACCTTCCCTTAGCAGGTAAGCCTGTATTGATGCATACCCTAGAGCGCTTTTTTCAGGCTGATCCCAGTTTGCGCTTGATTCTAGTTTTGCCCCAGGAGGACTTCGAGTACTGGAATAGTTTGTGTGCCTCTCAGGGCTTCGTGATTCCGCATCAATTGGTTGCAGGTGGAGCGAGCCGCTTCCAATCTGTAAAAAATGGCTTGTTGGCACTGCCTTTTCAAGAGGGTCTCGTGGCGATTCACGATGGAGTTCGTCCCTTTGTCAGTGAAGAAGTAATTCAAAACAGTTTTGAACTAGCAGCGGAAAAAGGAAGTGCGATTCCAGTGGTAGCCTTAAAGGATTCCTTGCGGAAGGTGGGTGCTGCTGGTGAAAGTAGTTTCCAAGATCGAACCCATTTCCGATTGGTACAAACCCCACAAACCTTTCAATTGAAGCCGATCTTGCAAGCCTTCGCGGTGGAGGAGTTGGCTATTTTTACGGATGATGCTACGGTCTACGAGCACCAAGGATGGGAAATTAGCCTGATGGAGGGAAATTCAGAAAACATTAAATTGACCACACCCGAGGACCTAGCCTTTGCTGAATTTTTGATGTCTACTCGTTGAGTGGAGAGGGCGAATCTTTTTACCGACTAGTTTAGGGCCTTTACCGATTTTCGGCAGGACTTCATCGAATACCACAAGGTAGGTAAGGATTGGAGCACTAGTTTTGTTTCACTAAATTCAAATCACATGAACAACTACACCAAACCACGAAATGACGGGAGTATTGCTTTTGGAGTGATTATCCTGGGGATAGGCCTTGTCCTTCTTTTTAGAAAATTCGGACTATTTATTCCGGATTGGGTACTGACTTGGCCGATGATTCTGATTGCAGTAGGTACCTACACGCTAATCAGTCAGCAGTTCAAAAGTTTTTTTGGCTCGGTGGTACTCTTTATTGGAGTTTACTTTTTACTGAAAAGAGAATTTGACCTAGACCTAGGCCTGGACCAATTTATCTGGCCAGTTGGCTTGATCGCACTTGGCATTTATTTGATCACCTATAAAAAACAGGAATACAAAGTCATTGATGAGGCACGAAAAAATTGGGAGACCTCCAGAAAAAACAAAAAAGAAGCGTCCAATGCGGAAAAAGTCGAATCTGCCGAAGTAGTGGAGGATACTACATCCTCGAAGGAAGAGCCCGCTAAGGCTTCAGATTCAGGCTTTGTCCGTGCTACGGGTACGGCCTTTATGGATCGAATCCATGAGTTTGTCATCTTTATCGGAGTAAATCGCAAGTTGATGACCAAAAATTTCCTAGGCGGTAAGGCCACGGTGCTATTTGGAGGGCTAGACTTAGACTTGACACAAGTGGATTTTTCAGGTATCGCTACCTTGGATTTGGAAGTTGGCTTTGGTGGGGTCACGTTGCTCGTCCCTCCACATTGGGATGTGCGTACGGAAGTGTCTAACATTGCTGCAGGTCTGGAAGACGAGCGCATGTTCCGAGAAGGAGGTGTGGATACCAACAAGGTCTTGATCCTGAAAGGATTCCTTTTGTTTAGCGGATTGGAAATCAAATCCTTTTAATTCATTCTAAAACCTACCCCAGCCCTTGTATTTAACTGCTTTTTCAAGTTCAAGTTTTGGGAAATGGATCTTCCCAGGAATCGGATGTATCTGGTTTCTGGGAGCCTATTTTTTACTGCTCCACCAAGGAATGAAAGAAGAGCAAGCCTTGGTGGACGCCTTCTTTTTTGCCCTCTTTTTTTTGGGAGGGATGCTGCTCTTGGATCGGGTGTTTCGGCATTTCACACCCAATCGCAAAAATGGGCCTCTTCTTGTTCTTTTTCCACTCCTGCTCAGCGGGGGCCTGGTATGGGCTCATGGACAACTCCTTACTTGGTGGTTTGACAAAGAGACGGACTACCAGGAGCTAGTGTCCACAAGTTTTTTTTACCGCTGGGTCGTTTTTGCATTGGCATTTCAACTGCTGGCCCTGTTGGCGGTGGTGATTTCCAAGTTGGCCGGACAGGAGGAACTCAGCCGTCGTGAAGGGCAGCTGCTTCAACTTTCTAAAGAGGCAGAACTTGCCCAATTGCGTCAGCAACTTCAGCCCCACTTCTTATTCAATAGCCTCAATTCCATTCATGCCTTGGTGCTTGCAAGTCCTCAGCGGGCCCGAGACATGGTCTTATTGCTTTCCGATTTTTTGAGAGGTACCCTCCGCACAGAGGGCCAATCTTGGATCAGTATGGCCGATGAAATCAAGTACCTGAGCATGTACTTTGACATTGAGCGGGTGCGTTTTGGACATCGCTTGCTAGTTGACCTAGAGGTAGAAGAAGGCGTTGAAGCATTGAAAATCCCTGCTTTGCTCATTCAGCCGCTGGTAGAAAATGCGATCAAATACGGGTTGTATGGAACCCTAGGTGAGGTGAAAATAAGTCTTCGCTTTCGAAAAGAAGGCAACTACTTTCAGGTGAGCGTGGAAAATCCTTTTGATGGCCAAGTTTCAGTTCCAGCCGGAACAGGCTTTGGGCTGAGTTCTGTGGAGCGCCGGCTTTTCCTTATTTTTGGGCGAACGGATCTTTTGGAAAAAAGTGCAGCCAAAGACCTATTTCGCGTTCACTTAAAAATCCCTGTTGCCGGATGATCAAGACCCTAATCGTAGATGACGAACCGCTCGCGGCAGGGCTCATCAAAGAATTTTTGGCCCCTTACCCCCAATTTGAGGTGGTGGCTACCTGTCAGGATGGGTTTGAGGCCTTCAAAGCAATTCAGTACCATCAGCCTGACCTTATTTTTTTAGACATTCAAATGCCCAAGATTACGGGATTTGAATTGCTCGAATTGTTGGAAAATCCTCCTGCAGTGCTTTTTACTACTGCTTTTGAACAGTATGCGGTCCAAGCCTTCGATGCCAAGGGATTGGATTATTTGGTGAAGCCTTTTTCTGAGGCACGATTTGCGCAAGCCATCGCTCGTTTTTTGAGTCAGCACCAAAATGCAGCCGGGTACAGTGCTCCTTCAGCGGGGAATTCCCCTCTTCTTCCAGGAAAAAGCAGCCGTCTGGTGGTCCGAGTGAAAAATGAACTGAAAGTGATTCAAGTGCAAGAGGTACGTTATGTGGAGGCAGATGACGATTACATTTCCATCCATACGGGGGAAGGAAAATTTTTGAAAAAGATGACCTTAAAGCAATTGGAAGAAAGCCTTGATCCAGAAAAATTTGCCCGAGTACACCGCTCTTTTTTGGTCAACCTGCAGGAGGTAGCAGGGATAGAGCCTTACGAAAAGGAGTCCTACTTGCTCCGACTGCGGAGCGGGCAGAAAATTCCTGTAAGCAAGTCGGGCTATGCTCGATTAAGGCAAGTATTGGGGCTCTGAAGGCCTGTTCAAAAATTGCTGCCTCACAAAAAAAAGTCCCGCAAACGCGGGACTTTTCATTAATATTCGTCTTCGTTAAAAAAGAAATCGTCTTTAGTTGGATAGTCCGGCCATATTTCTTCGATGGTCTCGTAGGGTTCGCCATCGTCTTCTAATTCTTGAAGGTTTTCGACCACTTCAAGAGGAGCGCCTGAGCGAATGGCATAATCAATAAGTTCGTCCT
>VGMU01000039.1 GCA_016866385.1 Bacteroidota bacterium | reverse complement strand
CTCCCTGGAAAAATACGATACTCCTCAGAACCTAAAAGCTGTTGAAGGTCTGAATTAAGAAAGGAAGCCTCTTCTTTATCTTGAGCCAGAATCAGGTGTACCCCTCCTAATTTTTGGAAGTAGGAGGCGAGCAGAACCATGTCTAAGCTCCCAGATAGACCTTTGATATGAAACGTATTTCTACTGGACTTTCCTAACCTATGGGAGAGGGTCTGAAAAATGGAATCAGTTTGGTAAAGAGATAAAAAGGAAAGCCGATCCAAAAGGAAATGTGTTTAGGAAAATCAGGGCCGTAAAGCTACGTTTTTTTGATCTATTCCTTAAAAAAACAAGTAGAATAGACATTTTTTGAACCAAGAGCGCTACAAAATGTTTTCCCTTTCATGCAGCGTCGCTCCAAGTCTGAGAGTTGGTTTAAGAAAGTGGAGGGGTTTCATCCCTACCAAACCCTATTGTACTTAGGCATGATAGGGAGTGGACTGCTTTTTTTATTTTTAGTCATTGCCTTTCTTTTTTCTGGACTAAACCAATTGGAGGGGCTAAACCACAAGGTACCATATGCCTTTTTGCTCTCTACCTTTTTGCTGGTGGCCTCTGGATATACGGCCATCAAAATGCGTATTCATTACCAAGAGGATAATATCCCCCAATTGAAGTCTTCCCTTCAGGTTACCTTTTTGCTGGGATTGGCTTTTGCTATCTTGCAGGTCTTTGGCTGGATAGAACTTAGCCAGATGGGCATTCGTTTTACTGGCATTCCAAGCGGCTCCTTTCTGTATCTTTTATCGGGGATTCACGTATTTCACCTCGCAGGGGCTTTGGCTTTTGCGCTGAGCCTACTTTTGGAGTTGAGAGGAGTACAGCAGGATGCTATTAAAAATTTGGTTTGGAGATCCAATCCCTATCACCAACTCCGCATCCGTCTATTTACTGTGTATTGGCAATTTATGGATGTTCTTTGGCTGTGCTTATTTCTTCTATTTGTCCTAAGCTTTTGATGAAATTACAACTACAAACCTCTGTACAAACTCCCCACTTTAAGGTTTTGGAAGGGTTTGATGAGTCCCTTTTTGCAAGGCTTGCGCCACCATTTCCTCCAGTAAGGGTGCTACGCTTTGACGGATGTAAAACAGGTGATTTGGTGGAGCTGGAACTTAATTTCTTTCTCTTTTCCCAAAAATGGACCAGTAAAATCACACATACTTTTTCTAACGAAAAGGAATGTGGTTTTGTGGACGAAGGCGTACGATTACTCTTTTTTCTTGGATATTGGAAACATACCCACAGAATTATAGCTACATCTGAGGGGAGTATCATTTCAGATGAAATCGAATTTCAAGGAAAATACGCTGGGTTGACCCCTTTCTTGTTTCCCCTCTTATGGCTGCAGTTTTGGTACCGCAAACCCATTTACAGAAAGTGGTTTAAATTAAGGTAAATAGGCCAAAGCATTGGGAGGTATTGGGGTTTTTTGAGCATTTGATTTTGCTGAAAGCTCTGATGGGAAGGGAAAATGCTTAAAAAACGTATCTTACTGTAATCAATTCTTTATTCCATGATTCGAGGTGGGCTCCTTCTTTTGTTGATCCTATGGGCGCAACAGCTATTGGCGCAAGTGCCTGGTTTTTTTATCAAGGAGGGCTCCAAAAAAGTGGAGCTGCCCTTCATCAATTCCAATAGCTTGATTTTGGTTCCCGTTTCCATCAATGGACATCCCCCCCTCCATTTTTTACTGGATACGGGGGTCAAAGCCAATTTGCTATTCAGTAAAACTTTGGGGGATAGCTTAGGACTTTCCTATTCTAGAAGAATCTCTATTCTAGGGGCTGACGGGGGCTCTCCTATTTGGGCTCAAGCATCTCCTATCAATACCCTGGATTTGGGGGAAGTAGAGGGCAGACTTCAAAGTTTGGTCGTATTGGAAGAAGATTTTTTAGAGCTTGAGGCCGTGATTGGAATTCCTGTATATGGCATTTTGGGGTATGAGTTTTTCAAGTACAACGCAGTAAAAATAGATTACGACCAAGCCAAACTCACTTTTTTTCCACCAGAGAATTATGGTTTAAAAGGGGTGTTTTACCAAAAGCTTCCCATTAGTTTGGAAGACGGGAAGGCCTATATCCCCGTCAAAGTCAGTCAGGCCAAAGGGGAGAGGCTCAAAGCGAAGGTCTTGATCGATACGGGTGCAAATCATGGTCTTTTGCTCAATAGAGAGACTTCCTCCCAAATAGTGCTCCCAGATCGGGTATTGGAAAGTCAGCTTGGGCAGTCTTTGGGAGGGGTAGTCTATGGATCTATAGGTAGAGTGAAGGGGCTTTCTTTTGGAGGGTTATGGCTGCAGGAAGTCCTTACCTCCTTTCCTGAAGAAAGTGCCTACTCTACCTTTATTCAAGCCAGTCAAAGAAATGGAAGCATAGGGGCGGAAGTCCTAGGAAAGACCAAGTTGATTTTAGATTATCCCCATCAGAAGTTTTTTATAAAAAGAGGGGCTACTTTTTACCAACCTTTCGAGTTTGACATGAGTGGGCTGGTAATCAAAAAAGTCCTAACCAAGGAAAAACGATTTTACATTGGAGACGTGCGGGAAGGTTCTCCCGCCCAGCAGTCGGGGCTGATGCCTTTCGATGAAATTTTAAAAATCAACTCGGTGCCGATTGAATTTTGGGAAATAGAATCGGTCGTCAAATTATTGCGCTCTGAAGAGGGTAGGGAAATCACCTTGGAGATCCGCAGGTACCTCAACAATGACTTACAACAATTTACGGACATGAGCATTAGCCTGCAATTGAAAAAGCAGCTTTAATCCTTTGGCAAAAGAAATTTAGGATATCTTTGAGCCGTGAGGACAACCTCTTTAACCCATCCTCCGTGTAATTGCTCGATTTAACATCCTATTCTCATGAAAAAAATACTTATCCCTGTAGGAATAATTGCCATTCTTGCCGTTCTTATTTATGCCAAAGCAGTAAGCGCCTACAATCAATTTGTCCAAGCCGAAGAAACCATCAATGGGCAATGGGCCGAAGTGGAGACGCAATACCAAAGAAGAGCCGATTTGATTCCTAATCTGGTCAATACCGTAAAAGGCTATGCCGATTTTGAACAAGAAACGCTGACTGGCGTGGTGGAGGCGAGGGCCAAAGCTACCTCCGTACAGATTGATCCTACCCAGTTGACCCCTGAGAAATTGGCAGAATTTCAACAGGTGCAAGATCAACTTTCTGGAGCGCTGAGCCGACTTTTGGTGACCGTAGAAAAGTATCCTGACCTCAAGGCAAATCAAAACTTTTTGGAGTTGCAGGCCCAATTAGAAGGCACAGAAAATAGAATTTCTGTGGCAAGAAAAAAGTTTAATGAATCTGTAATGGAGTACAATAAATCCATTAAAACTTTTCCCAATAATCTACTTGCGGGATGGTATGGATTTGTAGCCAAGGGATACTTTGAAGCTGCCGCTGGAGCAGAGAATGCTCCTACTGTCCAATTCTAATTCCATGGCGAGTAAATTATTTTCTCCTCAGCAAAAAGCACAGATTGCAGCGGCCATTCAGGAGGCAGAAATGCAAACTTCTGGAGAAATTCAAGTGCATATAGAAAATCATTGTAAGGGAGAAGTTCTAGATCGAGCGGCCCAAGTTTTTGAGACCCTGAAAATGCACCAAACCAAAGATAGAAATGGGGTTTTGGTGTACTTGGCGGTAGCCGACCACAAATTTGCCATCTTGGGTGACGCTGGGATCAACGCCGTGGTGCCTAACAATTTCTGGGAGAGCACCAAAGACCTCATGGCCCAACAATTTCGGGAAGGCCACTTTACCGAGGGTCTCATAGCAGGTATCCACCATGCTGGGGAGCAATTGAAACAACATTTTCCATTCGATCAAAGAAGCGATCAAAACGAACTATCCAATGAGGTATCCTTTGGCTAAGCTGCTGCTCGCTTTCTTTTTCTTGTCTGGCTCTATGGGAGCTGTACTTGCCCAGGACTTTCCTCCTCCACCCAATCCACCCCGCTTGGTCAATGATTTCTCAGGGACCTTGAGTCCTGAGGAAATCGCCCAATTGGAGCAAAAGCTAGTGGCTTATGCCGACAGTACCAGTACGCAGATATCCATCGTGCTTCTGGGTTCTGTGGGCCCCTATGATATTTCAGACTATGCCTTTCAGCTAGGAGAACAATGGGGAATTGGAAGAAAGGAGAATGACAATGGAATCCTCATTTTAGCGGCCATGCAAGACCGCAAGGTTTTCATCGCTACCGGATATGGAATGGAGGGACTCGTACCCGATGCCTTGGCCAAGCGCATGATCAATGACCTGATTCTCCCCAATTTTAAGATGGAGGCCTATTATGAGGGGCTTGATCAAGCTACGGATATGATCATCAAGCTGGCTTCTGGGGAATACAAAGCAGAGGACCTGGTCTCCGAGGGGAATCATGGAGGGGCCATCATAATGGTGTTGGTTTTTATCATCCTCTTTGTGGTGCTTCCCTTGCTTAAAAATAAGAAGGACAACGACAATCACATGGGGGGTCGTGGAGGAGGCGTAGACCTTTGGACTACCCTAATGCTGAGCAGTATGCTCAGTGGAGGAGGTAGAAGCAGTGGAAATTTTGGAGATTTCTCTTCGGGAGGAGGCTCTTTTGGGGGATTTGGGGGAGGTTCCTTCGGCGGTGGAGGAGCAGGAGGAAGCTGGTAAGAAAAAACTCCTTCCCACCATGATTCAGGGGAGTTGGGAGTCGAGGACTTCACGAATAAGATCTTGCTCAAAGCCCCTACCCATCAAGTAATGGGTGACTAGGTAGCGTTTTTTGTAGGGATCCTTTTCCTTGGTCTTTTCCCACTTTTTTTCTGCTTCTTCTCTTAGGGTAGCTAGGTATTCCTCCTCATCGATTTCGGAAAGCCCTAGTTTGATCAGGGCACTTGGAATTTGTCTATGTTTCAACTCCCTTGAAATTCGGGATTTCCCCCATTTCTTGATCCGAAATTTTCCTCTGGCAAAAGAACGAGCGTAACGCGCTTCATCCAAAAATCCAGATTGGGTCAATTCTTCCAAGACCACATCTACATTCTTTCCCTGAATTTCATGTTCGTAGAGCTTCCTTCTTACCTCCCAGCCACAGCGGTCTTGGTAGCTACAGTAGGTTTCTAGCTTTCCCCTAGCTTCTTCCATAGACCAACTCTTTTTTGGTGAAGGTTCTGCCTTATTTTTTCCCCAACTGGACATTTTTGGTAATTTTGTTGCAAAATACCCCCTGCTCAAGTTTTTTCAAACCTAAACCTAACACTTCCTTCCCATGAGAAAGAAAATAGTCGCTGGAAACTGGAAAATGAACCTTAGTCTAGAAGAAGGTCAGCGCCTGACCAGTGAAATCCTCCACCAGTATGCCAATGTAATCAATAAGCAGGTCAGCGTGGTGCTCAATCCTCCATTTCCTCACTTGTATCCAGTCAAAAATCTGATTGGGGAAACTCAGGGGATATTTTTAGGGGCTCAAAATTGCTCAGACAAAGAATCTGGTGCCTTCACAGGAGAAGTATCTGCAAAAATCTTGGCTTCTTTTGGAGTTAGTCATGTTATTTTGGGCCATTCCGAACGTAGGGAGTATTTTAAGGAAGGGGATGCTCTTTTGGCTACTAAAGTGAATCAAGCCTTGGCTCACGATCTTACCCCTATTTTTTGTTGCGGAGAATCTTTGCAAACTCGGGAAGAAGGAAACCATATTTCTGTGGTACGTGCACAGCTGACCGCAAGTTTATTTCACCTCAGTGCCGAGGAGTTTTCCAAGGTGGTGATTGCCTATGAGCCTATTTGGGCTATTGGAACAGGAAAAACTGCCACAGCTGACCAAGCGCAAGAAATGCACCAAGCACTAAGGGCCCATATTGCGGCTACTTATGGGAAAGAACTTGCCGAAAGCATCTCAATTTTGTACGGCGGGAGCGCCAATCCAGGAAATGCCAAGGAGCTGTTTGCCAAGCCGGATGTAGATGGGGGGCTGATTGGCGGAGCTTCGCTAAAGGCTGGAGATTTTTTAGAAATTATCTGCTCCTTCTAATGCCGAGTCAAAGGGTTTTACAGATCTCTTTTTCTTGAATAAAAACTCTTCATTTCTAACTATGGATTACCTTGAATTTAAAGTCACCTGTCTGGAGCAATTCCGGGAAATCCTCATTGCCGAGTTGGCAGAAATAGGATTCGATTCTTTTTTAGAAACGGAAGAAGGTTTTCAAGCCTATGCACTTGTTGATAACTTTCCTAGGGAAGCGTACGATCAGGTGGTGGCCAGGTATTTGGAAGAAGCTAACTTGAAAATTCAAGAAGGACTAGTGCCAAAAGTGAATTGGAACGAGGAGTGGGAAAAAAATTATGATCCCATTTCTATTGGAAACCTAGTACACGTGCGAGCCTCTTTCCATCCCGCCCCTGAAGGATTCCTGTATGACATCGTGATCAATCCAAAAATGTCGTTTGGAACTGGCCATCATGCCACTACTTACCAGTTGCTAGCCTTGCAAGGGAATATTGATCACCGTGGAAAGCGGGTTCTAGATGCAGGATCTGGAACAGGTATTTTGGCCATTATGGCCCATAAGTTGGGGGCCAAAGAAGTGGAAGCCTTTGATATCGACGATTGGTGTGTAGAAAATGGAAATGAAAATTTTGCCCTCAATGGACTGTCTATACAGATGGGTTTGGGGACGATTCGTGAGCTCCGCCCCAAAGGCAACATAGAGATCCTTTTGGCCAATATCAACAAAAATGTTCTCTTGGATGAAATGGAAGAGTATGCCCGTCTTTTGGTGCCTGGAGGACTACTTTTGTTGAGCGGATTTTACGTACAGGATGTGGAGGACATGGTCCAAAAGGCAAGTACCTTGCAGCTACAGTTGATGCAATCTACTTCCAAGGAGCAATGGGCAGCTCTTTGCCTGCAAAAAGTGAGCGTAGGAGCATAGCAGTGCAAGGAGTTAAAACTCATTATTGAATCCATTTTCCTCCAATTCGCGTAAAGGAGGTAGCCGCGAGCGCAGAAGGAGTACTTCCTTCCCAAATACTTTTGTAATATTACCCTATGGAGTACGTCTGGAAACAAAAGCCTACATCCGCTCAAGGAGCTGTCCACAAGCTAGCCAAAGACATCAATGTCAACGCTACGCTGGCCAATATGCTCATCAATAGAGGAGTAGAGAATTTTGATCAGGCCAAAGACTTTTTTCGCCCTAGCCTCAATCTCATTCATGATCCATTTTTGATGAAAGATATGGAGGCTGCAGTCACTCGTATCCAAAGGGCGGTAGCACAGCAAGAAAAGATATTGGTCTATGGGGATTACGATGTGGATGGGACTACAGCTGTGGCCTTGGTGTATGGATTTTTGAAAGGCTTCTATCCCAAGGTAGATTTTTATATTCCAGATCGGTACAAGGAAGGCTATGGAATCTCCGAAAGAGGGGTGCATTATGCTGCTGAAAATGGGTTTTCTTTGGTCATCGCTCTAGATTGTGGAATCAAGGCCATAGATAAAGTAGCTTTGGCGACAAAATTGGGAGTGGACCTGATCATCTGCGATCACCATACCCCAGGAGAAGAGTTGCCCCAGGCGGTAGCGGTGTTGGATTCCAAGCGTAAAGACTGCGCCTACCCCTACAAAGAATTGAGTGGGTGTGGGGTAGGATTTAAATTGATTCAAGCCTATGCCAAGTCCCAAGGCATGGAGGAAGCCAGCCTTTACGGGTATTTGGATTTGGTGGTAGTCAGCATAGCAGCTGATATTGTGCCCATCACGGGTGAAAACCGAATATTGGCCTACTACGGCTTGGACAGAATAAATAATAGTCCAAGACCAGGATTAAAAGCCTTGATTTTGCAAGCCAATGTGGAAAAGGAAATCCAGATTTCTGATATTGTATTTAAGATTGGTCCCAGGATCAATGCTTCGGGTAGGCTGGAACATGCAAAGGCTTCTGTGGAGCTATTGATCTCCTCTAATCTGGACGAGGCCATAGAGCGCGCCAAGTTGGTAGATGAAGTGAATGCCACTCGACGCAATTTTGATGAAAACATCACCAAAGAGGCCTTTGAAATGCTTGCCCTGCGTGAGGCAGAGGCAAGTTGGAATTCTACGGTTCTTTTCAAAGAAGATTGGCACAAAGGAGTCATTGGTATCGTGGCGAGCCGATGTATTGAAAAATATTATCGCCCTACCATCATTTTGACGGAGTCAAACAATAAGGCTACGGGTAGTGCTCGATCTGTGGTGGATTTTGATATCTACGAAGCCATAGCCGCCTGTGCGGATTTGTTGGACCAATTTGGAGGCCATAAATATGCTGCAGGGCTCACCTTGGATGTAGATAAAGTTCCTGCCTTTCAACAAAAATTTGAGGAGGTGGTCCGTAGCCGGATAGAAGAAATCCACCTCAAACCAGTTATTGAAGTAGACGATGTGCTTTTATTGGACCAGATTAACTATAAGTTTTATTCCATCCTGAAGCAAATGGCACCTTTTGGGCCAGGAAATACAGAACCTGTTTTTAGGATCAACAATGTAGTAGCGGAGGAAGTTACGGTATTGAAAGACAAGCACCTTCGTTTTAAAATTATGCAAGATGGGCAGGTGACTACGCCGGTATGTTTGGGTTTTGGCATGGCAGATAGAAGCAAGGATCCAGCCTTGACTACCGTCAACATGCTAAGGAGCAAAATGCGCTTTGATATTGTTGCAGAGATGAGAGAAAATTTCTTTCGAGACAAAAGTAGTTTGCAACTCTATGTGAAAGACATCAAATTTGATTGATATGATTTTACGGGCAGAGCACCTTATCAAAATTTATAAAGGCCGATCGGTGGTCAATGACCTTTCTGTGTATGTTGAGCAGGGAGAAATCGTGGGTTTGCTAGGGCCTAATGGAGCGGGAAAAACCACCTCTTTTTACATGATTGTGGGATTGATTCAGCCTCAGCAGGGAAAAATATTTTTAGATGATCAGGACATCACCTCCCTTCCCATGTACAAAAGAGCCAAGTTGGGAATTGGCTATTTGGCACAAGAGGCCTCCGTATTCAGGAAGCTTTCGGTAGAAGAAAATATTTTAGCTGTCTTGGAAATGACAAGTTTGTCGAAAGCCCAGCAAAAAGAAAAAATGGAAAGCCTATTGGAGGAATTTAGCTTAACACAAGTCCGAAAAAATCTGGGTATGGTCCTATCTGGAGGAGAGCGTAGGCGTACAGAGATTGCTAGGGCCCTCGCAGTAGATCCCAAGTTCGTGTTGTTGGACGAACCCTTTGCAGGGGTAGACCCCATAGCCGTTGAGGAAATACAAACTATTGTTGCCAAGCTGAAAACGAAAAATATAGGCATACTTATCACCGACCACAATGTCAATGAAACCTTATCCATCACCGACCGGGCCTACCTCATGTTTGAGGGGCGACTTTTGAAGGCAGGTTCTGCGGAGGAGTTAGCAGCAGATGAGCAAGTTCGTAAGGTGTATTTGGGAAGTCAGTTTGAACTCAAGCGCAAAAATTTTTTCTAAATGGAAGTGCTTAACAGTTTTATGACCTGGATTTTTAAAAGTCGGCTGGGTCAAATCGAGAAGTTTAAGCAACAACCCCTTTCGGTGCAGCAAGGTATGCTGGCAGAATTATTGGATACAGCCAAGGCTACCGAATTTGGCAAGAAATACCATTTTTCAAAACTAAAATCTTACCAAGAATTTGCTGCACGCGTACCCTTGGTGGATTATGAATCTTTCTCTCCCTACATCGAAAAAACCATGCGGGGGAAGCAACAGGTGCTCTGGCCTAGCCCCATACAGTGGTTTGCTAAGTCTTCAGGAACTACAGGGAGTAGAAGCAAGTATATCCCTGTGTCTGAAGAAAGCTTGGAGGAGTGCCATTACAAAGGGGGAAAAGACATGGTGTCTCTCTATGTAAATAATTTCCCAGACACCAAATTATTTACCGGGAAAAGCCTTTCTATTGGAGGTACTCTAGAGAAAAACCCACTCTTGCCCGATGGAACTGCTCGCACAGGTGACGTATCTGCCGTAATCATGCAAAACCTTCCGATCTGGGCCCAGTTTGCCCGTACTCCTTCCTTGGAGACAGCCCTAATGTCGGATTGGGAGGCAAAAATCGAACGTATGGCAAGGGAAACCATGAACGAAAATGTGACCTCCATAGCCGGAGTGCCTACTTGGACCCTAGTCTTGCTTCAGCGAATTTTGGAACTTAAAAAGGCAAAGCACATTCTGCAAGTATGGCCAAATTTGGAGGTCTTTTTTCATGGAGCAGTGGCCTTTGGGCCCTATAGGAATTTGTTTCAGCAAATGATTCCTTCTGAAAAAATGCGCTACATGGAAACTTACAATGCCTCGGAAGGATTTTTTGGCATGCAGGACCAGCCCCATTCCGATGAGTTGCTCTTGCTCTTGGACTATGGAATTTTTTATGAATTTATTCCCACGGAGGAACTTGATAAGGAACAGCCTAAAGTTATTTCCCTGGAAGGGGTAGAGGTTGGTAAAAACTATGCGCTGGTTATTTCTACTAATGCAGGTCTATGGCGCTATAAAATCGGGGATACCATCAAATTGACATCCACTCATCCCTTCCGCTTCCGTATTTCAGGACGTACCAAGCATTTTATTAATGCTTTTGGAGAAGAAGTAATCGTAGAGAATGCAGAAGTGGCTATTCAATATGCCTGCGAAGTGACGGGGGCTACCATAGCCAATTTTACGGCCGCACCTCGGTACTTTGAGGAGAGCAATTCCAAGGGTTCTCACGAATGGATCGTAGAATTCAAAAGTCATCCTTCAGACTTGGAACAGTTTGCCGATTTGGTGGATAGTAAATTGCGGGAAGTGAATTCCGATTACGATGCCAAACGACACAAGGACTTGGCCTTGCAACGGCTGCAGATGCATAGCGCCCCAGAGGGGTTGTTTGAAGCCTGGCTGAGAAAAAAAGGCAAGTTGGGCGGTCAGCATAAAGTACCTCGACTTTCTAATTCTAGGGAACTGTTAGATGAGCTCTTACTCATGATGTAAGCGCCGATCAGGGCAATTCTGAATCTTCTAATTCCATACCCTCTCTTTTTACTAAGGTTAGGAGCGCTTTTTTTGTGAAAAACCGAGGTTTTTTAGCGGATGAAATAAAAAACTTGGATAAAAAGTAAACCACTTTTTCTAATTCAGAGTTTTAGGTTGGAAAGAACCAAAGGAAATATTTTCTGACGATAACACGGGTTTCTTTCTATTAAACTCCCCCTCCATGTCTTCCCTATCTCTTTTTGAACAAGCATCCGATTTCCTTTCGCAATATTATGAGGAAACAGAACAGGAAGGTTTGTCCATACGTCTCGAAGGGGTCAAGCAGGAAATTGCCATCAGAGGGACCTATAGGCTAAGCGAAGAGGAGCTCGTCTTCGGTGCAAAATTGGCTTGGAGAAATAGCAATCGATGTATGGGGAGGCTTTTTTGGAAAAGTCTAAAAGTAAGAGACCGAAGGAACCTCCGGACTGTGGAGGAAATCAGTGCGGATACATTTACTCATATAGACTATGCCACCAATGGTGGCAAGATTCGATCTACACTCACGGTCTATGCTTCAGCAGATGAAGGAGATCCGGAAGTTCGCATATTCAACAAACAACTCCTACGCTATGCTGGCTATCAAAAGTCTCAGGGGGAGTTGGTAGGAGATCCAGACTCATTGCCTTTTACCCGATATTGTGAATCCTTGGGTTGGAGTGGAAAAGGTACTCCCTTCGACCTTTTGCCCTTGGTCTTGCAAGTGGACAAGGGCCCAGTACACTGGATAGACATTCCAGAAGAGAAAGTGTTGAGCGTACCGATAGTACATCCTGAGCATCCTTGGCTAGCAGAAGCCAAGTTGCAGTGGTATGCGGTTCCTGTGATTTCGGATATGCGTTTGGAAATCGGAGGGCTTTCCTTCCCCTGTGCTCCATTTAATGGCTGGTACATGCTTACGGAAATAGCTGCAAGAAATTTTGGAGACGCCAAACGCTACAATGTTCTTCCTTGGATGGCAAAAAAACTGAAACTTTCCACCCGAAATGCAGCCTCTTTGTGGAAAGACAAGACCTTGCTATTGCTCCAAGAGGCTGTTTTGTTTTCTTTTCAACAGCAAGGAGTCACCTTAGTCGATCACCATACTGCCTCAGAGCAATTTATGGAGTTTTGCAAGCGCGAAGAAAGCAAAGGCCGTGAGGTACAAGCAGCTTGGGACTGGATTGTTCCACCTTCCTCTGCATCTACCCTGGAGGTTTTTCATCAGCAATGGAAAAATCAGGTCCTATCCCCTAATTTCTTTTACCAAACACCTCCCTGGCAGCGTCCCCAGAAGACCCCGCCCGAGCTGGTAAGCAAGTGCCCTTTTTCTAGTAATTAGGCTTATAGATTTAGTCTAGTAGACTCCTATTGTGCTAGGTAGGAGAGTGCTTGTTTCATGTAAAAAATCGTACCTTTGCAAATTGATATAGTTGTCACCCATGAGTCAAAGGCCTGCAGCTCAGGAAGAATACATTGAGATTTTTGGTGCGCGAGAGCACAATCTCAAAAATTTGGATGTTAAAATTCCCCGCAACAAGGTGGTGGTTATCACAGGGCTGAGTGGAAGTGGAAAAAGTTCTTTGGCCTTTGACACCATATATGCAGAGGGGCAGCGCAGGTATATGGAAAGTTTTTCCGCCTATGCACGCTCATTTTTAGGGGGGATGGAGCGTCCCGATGTGGACAAAATCAACGGCCTTTCTCCAGTAATTGCCATTGAGCAAAAGACTACCTCCAAAAACCCCAGGTCTACGGTAGGTACCGTCACGGAAATCTATGATTTTATGCGACTCTTGTTTGCTAGAGCGGCAGAAGCCTACTCCTACCACACGGGCAATCGCATGATTCGACAGACGGAGGATCAAATCATAGAGCAGCTATTGACCCAATTTTTGGGGAAAAAGATTGAGTTGTTGGCACCTTTGGTCAAGGGGAGAAAAGGACATTACCGAGAGCTTTTTGAACAACTTCGCAAGCTGGGATTTTCTAAAGTCCGCATCGACGGGGTGATGGTCGATTTGGCCCCAAAAATGCAAGTAGATCGTTACAAGATTCACGATATAGAATTGGTTATCGATCGAGTGGTAGTGGAAGAAGGAGACCGCTTTCGTATCACCCAATCTCTAAAATCTGCTTTACAGCACGGCAAGGGTGTTCTCATGGTCCGTGATGAAAATGCTTCGGTCTATCATTTTTCTAAATACTTGATGGACCCCGAAACGGGATTGTCTTACGATGAGCCTGCGCCCAATACCTTCTCCTTCAATTCTCCCTATGGAGCATGTTCTACCTGCAACGGTTTGGGGGTGATCGAAGAAATTACCCGAGAGAGTATTTTCCCAGATCCCAAGTTAAGCATCACTAGGGGAGGGATTGCCCCTCTGGGGGAATACAGAGACATTTGGATTTTTAAAAAAATTGAAGCACTTCTGAAGCATTACAAATGCAGTATGAGTACCCCCATCAAGGATTTACCAGAATCCGTGATAGAGATCCTCTTGTATGGCGACAAGGTGGAGGTAGCTGTAGATTCAGTCAAATATCCCGGAACCAAGTGGAATACTACCTTTGAAGGAATCATCAACTTTCTACAAAAATATCAAGAGTGGGGGTCTGACAAGACCCAAGACTGGGTGTCGGAATTTACTGTGACTTCTACTTGTCCAGATTGCCAAGGGTTTAGGTTGAAAAAAGAGGCACTTCACTTCAAGTTAGACCAGACCCATATAGGAGAGTTAGCCATGAAAGACATACAAGGGCTTTCTGAATGGTTTGAAGGGCTTGAAACTCGACTGTCTGAAAGGCAACAGCGCATCGCGACAGAGGTGCTCAAAGAAATTAGGAAGCGTATAGGATTTCTTTTGGACATTGGCTTGGACTACCTATCCTTAAATAGGCCCCTTCGCTCCCTATCTGGAGGAGAAGCGCAGCGCATACGGTTGGCCACCCAAATCGGAACCCAGCTGGTGGGGGTGCTCTATATTTTGGATGAGCCCAGCATTGGGCTTCATCAGCGAGACAATGTCAAGTTGATCCAAGCCTTGAAGAAGCTAAGAGACTTGGGCAATTCGGTACTGGTAGTTGAGCACGACAAAGACATGATGGTGGAAGCCGATTATGTGATCGATCTAGGTCCTGGTGCGGGTAGGCATGGAGGCCATGTCGTGGCGGCGGGTACGCCAGCACAGATTTTACAATCGAATACTCTCACCGCACGCTACTTGAAAGGGGAGATGGGCCTAGGGACACCTAAGGAAAGGAGGTCAGGTACGGGAGAAAAGGTAGTGCTGCGCGGAGCCAAGGGGAATAATCTAAAAAATGTCACCTTAGAACTTCCTTTAGGCACCTTAATTTTGATTACAGGGGTATCGGGAAGCGGGAAAAGTACCTTGATCCATGAAACCCTCTTCCCCATTTTTAATCGAGAATTTTACCATTCTAAAAAAGAGCCCATGCCTTATGCTTCCATCGAGGGCTTGCAGTTCCTAGATAAGGTGATAGAGGTAGATCAAAGCCCTATTGGAAGAACTCCGCGATCGAATCCAGCCACCTACACGGGGATGTTTTCAGACATAAGGACCTTATTTACCGAACTTCCAGAATCAAAAATTCGAGGATACAAACCCGGAAGATTTTCCTTCAATGTGAAAGGAGGGAGATGCGAGGATTGTGAAGGCGCAGGAATGAAATTGGTAGAAATGGACTTTCTACCTGACGTACATATCCCCTGTGAAACTTGCAAAGGGAAGCGATACAATAGGGAAACTTTAGAAGTGAGGTTCAAGGGGAAGTCCATCTCTGACGTCTTGGATATGACCGTGGAGCAAGCACTTGAATTTTTTGAATTTCAACCTAAAATTCTTAGGAAAATCACCACGCTGCATGAAGTGGGGCTGGGCTACATCACCTTAGGACAGCATGCCACCACCCTTTCAGGAGGAGAGGCACAGCGGGTGAAGTTGGCCACAGAATTGTCTAAAAAGGATACGGGCAAGACGGTATACATATTGGACGAGCCCACCACGGGCCTTCATTTTCAAGACATCGATTTGTTGATGACCGTATTGCAAAAGCTTGTAGATAAAGGAAATACGGTACTGGTCATCGAGCACAATATGGACGTCATCAAACTTGCTGATTATGTAGTCGATCTGGGCCCAGAAGGAGGCAATAAGGGAGGCAGTATTCTCGTACAGGGTACCCCAGAACAAGTGGCAGCTCACCCACAAAGTCATACAGGCAGATTCTTAAAGCAGGAATTATATCGCTGAAAAAGGGCAAAAAATCAAGCAGTTTGCCCTCTTATCACATTAGGGCCGAAGCATAGCCTTCCTTTCTTAACTTTGGAGGCAGGATGAATAGGATCAAACTATATTGGGTACTACAACTTCTGGGCTGGGGCTTCTTTGCTTTTGTCAACGTATTTTTTGCTTCCTTATCCAAAGGAGGAATTGACCCCATCCAAACCTGGGCCTTTTTGGCCTTGGCGGGAGTGTACCTGCTTTCCACCCATGCATTTAGGAAGTATGTAAAAGCTAAGCAGTGGTTTGATCTTCCCATCTCTTCCTTATTGCTGCGGCTTTTTGCAGCCTTGGCCTTACTTTCCATCCTCAATGTCTTGGCACAAGTGTTTATCAACTTGCTGTTTGGCACCCTCAATCCCAATGAAGATTTTAGGGCCTTGGTGATCTCAGTCAACCTGTTTGTTAGCTACTTGTATTATGGATTTTGGGTGTTGCTGTACTTTTTGTTTCACCTGTTAGACAAATACAATAGCCGACTAAAGTACGAGGCCAATATCAATGAGGTGAGGCTGAATCATTTGAAAAGCCAGTTAAACCCTCATTTTATATTCAATGCATTGAATTCAGTCAGGGCCTTAGTGGATGAAGATCCTACCAAAGCCAAAACTGCCATTACTGGTATTTCCAACATGCTTCGATTTTCCTTGATGATGGATAAAAAGCAGGTGATTGATTTTGCAGATGAGCTGGCTACTGTAAAGGACTACCTGGCCTTGGAATCTATTCGCTTTGAAGAGCGCCTCCAGGTGGAGTACCATATTACAGAAGAGGCCTATTCCTATAAAATTCCTCCTATGATGCTTCAAACTATTGTAGAAAATGCGATCAAGCATGGGATTTCCAATTTGGTCAAAGGGGGCATTATTGAAATCAAATGCAGAGAGGGAGTAGAAGATGACCTGTACATTCAAGTTAAAAATAGTGGATCCTTGGCCCCCGATGCTACACTAAAATACAAGGAAGAAGAAGGGCATGGCTTAGAAAACACCAAGCAGCGCTTGTCCCTACTTTATGGGGATAAGGCCAGTTTCCGCATCTTTTCTTCTGGAAACCAATTTGTAATAACTGAATTAAAAATACCGAAACAAAGACTTACTTTAGACGAACTAACTGAATTGACATGAGAGCGCTAGTAATCGACGATGAGCGATTAGCCCGCAAAGAGCTAATCAATTTGTTAAACCAGCTGGAAACGGTGGAGGTAGTGGGGGAGGCCATTAATGTGGAAGATGCCAAGGAAAAAATTGAGCAACTACAGCCGGATGTGATTTTTCTTGACATTCAAATGCCAGAAAAAACAGGCTTTGATCTTTTGGAGGAACTTGATCAGTTGCCTCAGGTCATCTTTACCACCGCCTACGACGAATATGCTCTAAAAGCCTTTCAAGTCAACGCCCTCGACTACTTGCTCAAACCCATCGAGCCCAAGCGATTGGAAGAGGCGGTCAACAAATTGCAAGGAAAATTGGAAGGGATCGCCCGAAGAGATGAAAATGGTGGATATATCCACCAAAAGAAACTTACCTTGGAGGACCAAGTTTTTGTCAAAGACGGGGATCGGTGCTGGTTTGTTCGCTTGTCCAACGTGCGTCTTTTTGAATCAGATGGGAACTACATCAAGGTATATTTTGACAACTTCAAGCCCATGATCCATAAGTCTTTAAATGCCTTGGACGAAAGGCTTGACGAAAAGTCATTCTTTAGGGCGAGCCGCAAGCACATCATCAATTTGGGATGGGTGGAAGGCATAGAACCCTGGTTTAATGGAGGCTTGGTGGTCACCTTGAAAGGAGGAGATCGCATAGAAGTGAGCCGAAGGCAGGCTGCTCGGTTTAAGGAAATGATGAGTTTGTAAGAAAACTTGTCTGTACTACCAATTATTCTCCTTCACCTCCACATAACATGTCAATTCCTCCCTGTACAAAAATTCACATTCAGGTTTCTGTAGCCGTTAAGCTTGAGAAATCTTGGGCCTATTATACGGAAGCCCAGCACATCACCCAATGGAATTTTGCTTCTCCTGATTGGTGCTGCCCCTCTGCCAGCAACCCCTTGGAAGTAGGAGAGAGTTTTAATTGGAGAATGGTAGCCAAGGATAGAAGTGTTGGTTTTGATTTTGAGGGAAAATACACGGAGTTAGTTTACCTAAAGAAAATAGCCTATATCCTGCCGGATCTGCGTGAGGTACAGATCACCTTTACCCCCACTGCGAAAGGGACAAGCGTTGACATCGTATTTGATGCAGAAAATGAAAATTCCTTAGCTCTTCAAAAATCTGGCTGGCAATCTATTTTAGATCAATACAAAACTTACACCGAGGCAAATTGATTTTTTGCTCTAAAGTAGGTCATTCGCCAAGTTGGCCAACTCTGATCTTTCCCCTTTTTCCAATTTGATGTGTGCATACAAGGGATGGTCTTTTACCCTATCGATTAGGTAAGAGAGTCCGTTGGATTGGGAATCTAGGTAAGGGGTATCGATCTGGAAAACATCTCCTGTAAAAATAATCTTGGTATTTTCTCCCGCTCTGGAGATGATGGTTTTGATCTCATGGGGGGTGAGATTTTGTGCCTCATCTACGATAAAGAAAATATTAGATAGGGATCGGCCCCGGATGTAGGCCAGGGGTTGTATCACCAACTTTTCTTGATTGACTAGCTCTGTAATTTTTTGATACTCCTTATCTGTTTCCTTGTATTGGTTTTGGATAAACTTCAAGTTGTCCCACAAGGGCTCCATGTAGGGATTGAGCTTGGATTTGATATCCCCTGGCAAATACCCAATGTCTTTGTTGGACAAGGGTACTATGGGCCTAGCTAAAAAGATTTGCTTGTACTCTCTGCGCTGCTCCAAGGCTCCAGCAAGAGCCAAGAGGGTCTTACCTGTACCTGCTACCCCTTGAATAGATACCAATTTTATTTTAGGATTTAGTATGGCATGTAAGGCAAAGGTCTGCTCAGCATTTCTTGGTTTGATGTTGTAGGCAAGTTGCTTGTCTACACGAACCAGTACATTATCGTCGGAGTTGAAATACGCCAGCACCGAATTTTTTTGACTTTTCAAGATATAAAACCCATTGGCCTTTCGCTTCCTGTTTCCCAAGATGAGTTTTGCTTCTACGTATCCTTGTTCGTATAGCGTGTTGATGGCCTGGGGATCTAAGTCCTCTAGAAGGTACTTGCCGGTATTCTCCAGCTCGGTGATGTTCTTAATTTTCCCTGTTTCGTAGTCCTCGGCATGAATTTCTAAGGATTTAGCTTTGAGGCGCAAGTTGATGTCCTTGGAAACGAGGATTACCTTCCTATTTTTCTCGTGCTGCTTGAGGTAAAGAGCCGCATTGAGAATTTTATGATCGTTTTTTTCCTCTCCAAAAATGACGTTTGCATTCAGGTTGTTGTCTGGATTCATCAACACCTTAAAATTCCCCTTCGTTTTCCCATTGAGGGGGGTCCACTCGTGGATCATGTTGTCCTTCGACAAGGTATCGAGAAGACGAATGAACTCCCGTGCTTCAAAATTTTTGGTATCGTTTCCTTTTTTGAACTGATCCAGCTCTTCAAGGACGGTGATCGGGATGACCACGTCGTGCTCGGCAAAGTTCATGATGGAGTTGTGCGTGTAGAGGATGACGGAAGTATCCAGTACAAAGATTTTCCGATCTTTATCGGATTTGGCTTTAGGCATCAGCAAGAAATAGGTAAGGGTGTAAGCTGACAAAATTTAAAAAAATATCCCCAGCCAAAGCCCATGTTGTGCAATAATTTATACCTCCAATTTCAGCTTTTTTACTAGAGTATTGACTATCAATAGAATAATTTTTTTAACCCTCAAAAAGTAAGGGTCCGGCGAATCTGAATATGTAAATAATAGGGGATGTACTAGGCCCAAGGGGCCATAGAAAATTAATCCAAAAGTGCCCGAATGTCTTCGTTACCCAAGCTTTTCATAAAGCTTTCCTCGTTGCTAATCAATTCCCCAGCTAGAGCAAGTTTGCGGTCTTGCAGGGCCATGATTTTTTCTTCTACCGAGCCTCTGGTGATAAACTTGTAAATGATGACTTTATTTTCTTGGCCTATGCGGTGTGCACGGTCTATGGCTTGTGCCTCTACGGCCGGATTCCACCAGGGATCCAATAAAAACACATAATCTGCCCTGGTCAAGTTCAGTCCTACCCCTCCAGCTTTGAGAGAAATTAAAAATACCTTGCACTCCTCCTGTATTTGGAATTTTTCTACCTGTGCTTGTCGATCCCTTGTTGCTCCATCCAGGTAGGCATAGGGAATTTTTTCTCCATCCAAAAACTCCCGAATGATACTTAGATGCCGTACAAATTGGCTAAAGACAAGCACCTTGTGGTTTTCTGAAATACTTTCTTGAAGCATATAGGTGATGTTTTCCAATTTGCCCGATTCCCCATCGTAATCGTCTCGCACCAGTTTGGGATGGTTGGCGATCTGTCGGAGTTGGGTGAGTCCGCGAAGGAGGGTAAACTGTTGACTCCCTCGGCTTGCAGATTCCAGCTCCCCTATAATTTTTTCTCGGTAATAGCTCTTCACCTCCTCGTACACCTTTTCTTGTTCGGCAGTCATGTCAGCGTACTTGATGTTGGTGATTTTTTCTGGAAGGTCTTTGGCTACCTGAGATTTCAATCTCCTCAATATAAAAGGCTTGATCATGGCATGAAGGCGAGAGGCCTTGTCCTTGTCGTTTTGTTTTTCTATGGGGAGGAGGAACTGTTTTTTAAATACCTGAGCATTACCTAAAAGTCCTGGGTTGACGAAATTCATCTGTGACCAAAGGTCCATGGTGCCATTTTCTACCGGGGTTCCTGTGAGGATGAGCCTTCGTTTGCTTTTTAATTTGTTGACAGCTAAGGCAATGTTTGAACTTGGATTTTTGATGGCTTGAGATTCATCGAGGATGACATAGTTGAAGTAGAATTGATTCAATTGATCTATATCCATTCGAACAATCCCGTAGGAAGTCAATACCACATCATAGCCTCTAAATCTCCAAGGGTCTTTGATGCGTTGCGAACCTGCGTAGACTATAATTTGTAGTTCGGGGGTAAATTTTCGTGCCTCAAGTTCCCAATTGTAAAGCAAGGACGTAGGCATGACCAATAAGGAGGGGAAGCCGGAGTTTTCCTCTTTTTCATGGGCCAAGAGGGCCAAGGTTTGAACCGTTTTTCCCAATCCCATGTCGTCTGCCAAGCATCCTCCAAACTGGTACTCGTTGAGAAATCTAAGCCAGTTGTATCCTGCCGTTTGGTAGGGCCGTAAAGCCCCCTTAAAGTTGCTAGGCACCTGGTACTCGTCTATGGAATCAAAATTGCGAAGGCGCTCAAGCTTTAAGCTCAAGTTGAGGCGAATCAACTCCCCGTTCTGTAGTTCCCTAGCAAAAGCCAAATGATGCTTTCGGAGTACCAACTCTTCAGCACTCCGCTCCTCAATGAAATTGAATAGCTCGGAATAGTTGATAAACCAAGACGCTGGTATGACCGCGATTTCCCCATTGGGGAGCTCAAATTCGTGCTTCCCCTGAATGAGCAATCTTCGGAGCTTGGCAAAGGGAACCAAGTAAATTCCAAATTTCACCATGGCCTTGACATCAAACCAGTCAATATTTTCATTGACCTCTATGGAAATTTGAGCCTTTCCGATATGGTAGGTCTTCCCGTTGAGGGCATTTTTTTGAACGATGCGGATGTGGTTTTCGCGCAAATAATCTTCGTTATTACCTAGCCATTCAAAGGCTTGGGTTTTGGGGAGGGCTGTTTTGCCATGGATAAACTCCAAGCCCTTTTTCTTCATGAGGGTCAAGTACCGTTCTTCCAACTTCGTGGTGCGGACGGTTTTGTAAAAACTAAAATTCTCATCCTTCTCCTCATACCTACAGGAATTGCCCCCACTCTCAGCGGCATGTAGCAAGGTTCCAAAATCAAAATCCCCGTACTTGAATCGGGGTTCCAAGACAATCATTTCTTCGGAAGAGCTACTAATTTCCTCCCCAAAAAGATTCTCTCCCATGCTCCCTCCTGGCAGAATACTCACTGCCAAAAGGGCTTCAGGAGTACCCTGCTCGGTGTGGATGTCAAAGCCCTTGGCCACCACTTCGAATTGCGTAATCAAGGAGGTGACAAATTTTCTATAATACTCGGGCTCAAACTTTCGTTCGATGAGGATAGCGTTTTTATTGAGGAAAGGCTGCAGTTTTTTACCATCTATCCCTTTTTCAAAATGAAAGAGTTGTTGGTCCACTACCAACCAAGCCGGTTCTTTGCAGACCAAATACCCTCCCTTGTGTTGCCAGTTTAATTTTTGCCCTTGGAATTTGATGATGGGGTAATACTGAGTATTGAACTCTCCTTTGTCAAAATGAAAGAGCACCGTGGCACTTTCAGCGTGTACTACAATCTCCTTACCCGTAGGGTTGCCATCCGAAGCCGTTTCAAACAACCGCTTTCCGATCAGAAGAGGAAGGATTTTTGCTCGTTTGGCCTCTAAGCTTTTAAATAAAATTTCTTGGATTGCTGGATCTGCCGTTTTTGGATCAAAAATTTTTCTTAAAAACTCCTTAGGCTTCAAATTCCCCTTTTTCATCAAAGGCTTTACGATAACATCCTGTTGCATGGAATCCATCAAGCGGATCAATTCATAATCTTGGGCATCCAATCCCGAATCAAACTCATGGGCATTGGCAGAACTTATATTTTGGTAGGCATAAGAAAGACGTCCTTTTTCGTCTAAGGGAACCACAAAAGATTCAAAAATCAGCCCCAAATATTCATGGCTGAAAATAGAGTATACGAGCTGAAAGGGCTGATTTGGATCTACAATCATGCTTTCATAAAAATTATATAAAGAAAATATGTATACATCCTCATTCTAAAATCCCTTGAGATAGGTCAGCTACAGATACACGAAAAGGAAAGTTACATAAAAAATCAATCTCACCCCCTATGAAGGAGGTATTTTTCTGTTAGATAGGCTAAGCCAAGGAGGAATGGATAGTTATTCACTTCAATGGAAACCAAGACTCTCCCTATCAAGTAAAGTCTACTTTAAAACCAAGACATTCACCTATTGGTACAAGCTTAGCTAGCTTCCTGATCTGCCGCAGGCTCTTTGGGCTTCGCTTCAGGGAAAAATTTATTTTGAAAAAGTAAAATGATGGCAACCCCCATAAAAATAGAAGCATCTGCCACATTAAAAATAGGCCAAAGGGCCGTGTATTGTCCCCCCCATAAGGGCACCCACTCCGGGATATAGCCTTCCCAGATGTCAAAATAAAACATATCCACTACCTGACCATGAAACCAAGGTGTAGGAGCATTGTAAGGAGCATTGTCAAGCCATACGCCATAAAAAACCGAATCCACCAAGTTGCCAATGGCTCCTCCTAGTATCATGGAAATACACAGGATATACATGGGGTGCGTTTTTTTCTGAATTAAGTAGTATAGGTAATACCCAATTCCAACCATGGCTACCAGTCGAAAAGAAGTCAGGATCATTTTCCCATATTCTGAGCCCAATTCCATCCCAAAAGCCATTCCTGGATTGGTGGTATAATGCAGCTTAAACCAGTCCCCAAAAATTAAGATTTGTCCTGGGGAACCGAAATCCATCTGGAAGTGTACCCACATTTTTACTGCCTGGTCAATTGCGATGACAAGAAGTGTGCACCCGAAATATTTGATGTAAGCATTCATTTGCTAGAATTTAGGCCTTTTCTACTCGTACGGCTAACTCGAAATCATCCATGTCCAAGAGGCTGAAGGGCTCACTCAACTCCCCTAGGGAAAGGCGAAGGGCTTGAGTCTCGGTTTGAATATACGGGCCAAATTGGGCGATGGATGCATTGACTAAGGCATTACTATCCGATACGGTGATGTGGATCTTGTCTTGGACCTCCAGTCCCATATCTTTTCTCAGATTTTGAATTCGATTGACTAAGTCCCTAGCTACTCCTTCCTGTTTTAACTCTTCGGTGAGCGTCACATCCAAGGCTACCGTCACGCCTTGGTCAGAGGCTACAGACCATCCTGGAATATCTTGGGAGCTGATCAATACTTCTTCCAAGAGCAACTCTAATTCTTCATTTTCTACCGAGACGCGTA
>VGMU01000038.1 GCA_016866385.1 Bacteroidota bacterium | reverse complement strand
CAATCCACATTACCCCCAGTAAATCCTTTGTGATTGGAATTGTGCTTTCTCAATCGTTCAGATAAATCATCGCAGGTATGCCCAACGTAAAACGCGTTCCTTGAAGCGGAAAAAAGAATGTAGAACGAACAACACATCAATGATAAAAAAATTAAGACAAAAAAAATCCCGAATTTCTTCGGGACTTGATGTGGGAGTTGAGGGATTCGAACCCCCGACCCTCTGCTTGTAAGGCAGATGCTCTGAACCAGCTGAGCTAAACTCCCATAAATGGATACCCTCTCGTTTAAATGGAAGGCAAAGATAACTTGAATTAAACTTTAAGCAATAGTGCTACTAATTTTTTTTACCCTAAACTCAACAAGTACTTGAATTTGAGAAAGAAAAAATGGCTCAGCCTCTTCCCAAGGCCCCTTATTCCTAACTAACGCATACCGATACCGTCCCGACTTTTTCCCAACCCAAAGAAGAAGATGGCGTAAATAATTTATTCAACGAACATTTCTCCCTATTTTGACACCAAATACCTCTACTCATGAATAAACTATTTCTTTTCAGAGGGCTTTCCTCCTTCCTAATTTGCTTTGTTTCCTTTTTTGCCTTGGCCCAACAACAAGGAAAGGACAACAACCAAAAAAACTTTACCGAGGTCATCGACCGCAGAGGAAACAGCTACCGCGCTGCCTCAGGCAAGCCGGGGGAAGCCTACTGGCAAAATGCCGCAGACTACCAAATCGAAGTGGCTCTGGATGAAGCTAACCATACCTTATCAGGCAAGGTGAGCATCACCTACACCAACAATAGCCCTGAAGCCCTAGACTTCATCTGGCTCCAACTCGAACAAAATCGATTTACCCCTACCTCCAGAGGTACCCTCACCACCCCCGTGCAAGGAAACCGCTACAATGGGGACATAGACGGGGGCTACCAAATCACCAACGTGCAAGCCAAAGTGGGCCCAAAAGGCATTTCCTCCACCCAACACCTCATTGAGGATACCCGCATGCAAGTATGGTTTGCTGAACCCATCCCCGCCAAAGGGGGAAAAGCAACTGTTTCCATGGACTTTTCCTTCAAAGTACCTCAAAAAGGAATGGACCGCATGGGTAGACTCAAAGTGAAAGACGGTTGGATCTATGCCTTTGCACAATGGTATCCCAAGGTGGCTGTCTTTGACGAGACCGAAGGCTGGAACATCGAGCCCTACTTAGGCGCTGGTGAATTCTACTTGGAGTATGGCAACTTTGACTACAAGGTCACTGTACCTTACAACCACATCGTCGTGGGTTCAGGCAAATTGATGAACCCCACCGAAGTACTCAGCAAGGAATTGCAAGCACGCTATGCAAAAGCCGCACAAAGCGAAGAAACCGTTTACCTAGTCTCTCCTGAAGAAATCAAAAACACGCAACTCACCCGTCCTAAGCAAAGCGGCACACTTACCTGGCATTTCCACATTCAAAATGCGCGCGACGTGGCCTTCGGTACCTCAGACTCCTTTATCTGGGATGCTTCACGCATCAACCTACCTAGCGGCAAAAAGGCACTCGCTCAATCGGTCTACCCCATCGAAAGTAAGGGACAAGATGCCTGGACCCGCTCTACCGAATACAGCAAGGCTTCCATCGAATACTATTCCAAGCAATGGTTTGAATTCCCTTACGAAACGGCTACCAACGTGGCCGCAGAAATCAATGGCATGGAATACCCAGGACTCAACTTCTGCCACTACCAATCCAAAGGGGCATCCCTTTGGGGCGTGACCGATCACGAGTTTGGGCACAACTGGTTTCCTATGATCGTCGGCACCAACGAGCGCCGCTACGCTTGGATGGACGAGGGCTTCAATACCTTCATCAACCACTACAGTTCCAATGCCTTCAACAAGGGAGAATTCCCCTCCACCCTTCACCAAACCCGCAACTTCAATACCTACTTTACCAACGACAACCGGGAGGGAATAGACAACTATCCTGATGTAACAGATACTCGCAATCTCGGCATGGTGGCTTACATGAAGCCTGCCGTGGGCTTGGTGATGCTTCGGGAATACATCTTGGGCCCAGAACGCTTTGACCATGCTTTCCGCTCCTACATCAAGACCTGGGCCTATAAGCACCCCCAGCCCGGTGACTTCTTCAATCACATGGAAAATGTGGCTGGCGAAAACTTGTCCTGGTTCTGGAAGGGCTGGTTTTATGGCAATGGCAATATAGACCTAGGCATCACTTCGGTACAACCCTCCTATGGAGAAAATGCCTTAATCAACCTAGTCAATAAAGGAGATTTTCCTATGCCCGTACTCCTTGAAATCACCTATTCAGATGAATCCACGGAAAGAGTCAAACTTCCCGTAGAAATTTGGCAAAGAGGAGATGCTTGGGCTTACCTGCACAAAAGCACAAAAAAGATCAAGCAAGTGGTCATCGATCCAGACAAGGTCACTACCGACATCAACTTGGGCAATGACAGTTGGCCCGTAGAAATCTACAAGTAAGCAAAAAGGTCCCGTAGGTACGGGACCTTTCTTTTTAAAATGCTTTTTCACCTATCACCAAATGAAATAAAGTTGAAAGTGAATTAGATGGGCAGTGGGCCGTGGCCTATCAACCGTTAGCGATTCTATCCAAGCGCCTGACTCATATCGGCTATCAAGTCCTCGATATGCTCCAGCCCTACGGATACCCGGAGTAGGTTTTCAGGAGTGGTAGTATTTGGACCCTCCACGGCAGCCCTACGCTCGATCAAGCTTTCTACTCCTCCCAGGCTGGTGGCATTGACAAAATAGTTCAATTTTGACACCACATGATCAGCTGCTGCCGCTCCACCTTTTACCGTGAAGGAAACCATCCCGCCGAAGTCATGCATCTGCTTGGCCGCCACCGCATGATTGGGATGAATAGCCAATCCTGGATAGTATACTTTTTCTACTTGGGGTTGGGAAACTAGAAACTCCGCCAAGGCCTTGGCATTGCTCGCATGTCCCTTCATTCGGTAGGCCAGCGTACGGATACTGCGGCTAAGCCAATAGCAATCACTCGGAGAAGGCACTGCTCCTCCCAAGTGTTGCACCTTTCTAATTTTTTCCCAGAATGCATCTTTTTTTGCCGTAATTAAGGCTCCTCCCAAAAGGTCGGAATGCCCTCCCAAATACTTGGTGCTGCTGTGCATGACTAGATCTGCGCCCGAGGTAAGGGGATTTTGAAATACGGGGGTAGCAAAGGTATTGTCGCAGGCCAAAATCGCTCCTTGTGCCTTGGCTAAGGACGCAATCTCTTGAATATCGGTGATCTTGAGCAGGGGATTGGAAGGGGTTTCTATCCAAAAAAGTGCCGTATTGGTTCGGATGGCATTTTTTACCGCTTCCAGATCGCTCATGTCCACAAAGGTTACTTCATGAATCCCACCAAAAAGTTGAACCATGGAATTGTGAAGCCCATGGTACATGTCGTCTGGTGCCACGATATGAGATCCCGGAGCCAAGGCCTGATACACGGCTGTTCCGGCAGCATTGCCTGAGGAAAATGCAGCAGCGTCCTCCCCTTTTTCCAAAGCCGCTAATACTTTTTCTAAAGAATCTCTGTTGGGATTATTGGCCCGGGTGTAGATCATACCCGCTGCATTGCCATGGGCAAAGGTGGTACTTAAGGTGATGGGTTGCACCACTGCCTGGTGCTGCTCTGGGGTAGCATTACCCACATGAATGCTTAGGGTTTCAAATTTCATGGCAAACTTCTTTTCTACAAGTTAGAAAACAACAGGTAAGGTAAAAACCCTTCCACAAAAAAGCTAAGAATAAAAAAGCCCTGCGATTTCGCAAGGCTTCTGATTATCGAATTCTATCTACCGACCGGACCAGTGCTTCGTCCTTTTTGATAAAGCGGTTGGCCAGCATGTTCATGACCATGGCCACCAGGATCGCCCAAAATCCTATGCCGTAATCCCCTCCATCTTGGGCTTTAAGGGCTTCGTTTATTCCATTGGTCGTCAAGAAGGTGGTGGCAACTAGAGAGACCATCACTAAAGAATTGATCATGTTGAGCAAAAGCTGTCGGGAACGAAGGCGGTATTGGAAGATAGAAACCAAGGCCAAAATCGCAGCGAGAGACGCTAGCGCCCCAAGATACCATTTGGACGAGGATAGGATTACCTTTCCACTTTCATCCAAGTTGCTCATCGCAAAGGCAGAAAGATTCCAAGAATCCCCTGCGGCTCCATCTTGGCTCCAAAGTTGGGTACTCAAGGTGATACCCATGCCTACAACAATGAGAAAAAGGAAAATGGTTTGCACGCGCTGAATCATACGATCTATTTTTTCAACAAAGAAAACCGCTTCTAGCGGGAATATCAAGTAAGGGAGGATTTCATTGGGAATCGTATCTTTGCGGAGGCATGAATGAAACGACAACTCGGTATTTTCTTGAGCTCAGCTACAAAGGTAGTGCCTTTCATGGGTGGCAGCTGCAGGATAATGCCTTCACGGTTCAGGAATGCATGGAAAAAGCATTGAGTACGCTTTTTAGAACCCCTATTTCCATCATGGGAAGTGGGAGAACGGACACCGGAGTACATGCCCAAGTACAGGTATGCCATTTTGATTTGGTCCACGAATCCCCAGGAGAAAATTTTCTCAAAGCACTCAATGCGATTTTACCCAAAGAAATTTCGGCCAATCGCTTGCGGAAGGTGAAGCCAGATGCCAATGCCAGATTTGATGCCATGAAGCGATCTTACTTCTATAGGATTACTTTTTCAAAAAGTCCTTTTCTTCATGAGTATTCTTGGCACCTTTTTCAGCGTCCCGATGTTGAAGCCATGAATCAAGCAGCTAAAATATTAGTTGAATACGAAGATTTTGAATGCTTCAGCAAGGTACACACCGAAGTTAAGCATTTCAGATGCACCATGCATGAGGCCTTCTGGGAACAAAAGGAGGAGGAATTGATTTTCCACATTACAGCCAACCGATTTCTGCGTGGAATGGTGAGGACCATTGTAGGCACCTTGATAGAAATCGGGTTTGGGCTACGCCCAGCAGACGACATGCATAGGATCATCGCTTCAAAAGATAGAAATCAAGCAGGGAAGGCAGCTCCTGCTAAGGGTTTATTTTTAAGCCAAATCGAATATCCTGCCGACATTTACCTAGAATAACCCTTGTTTTGAGCTTAGAAAAAGAAAAAGAATCGGCAGGAGAAATCCTAGACATGAAGGTCTTGCGGCAGCTGTACACTTATGTAAAGCCCTACCAAAAGCAATTCTACTTCTTGGTATTCCTTACTATTGCCTTAGCAATTTTAGCTCCTACCAGACCCTACTTCATCCAAATTGCCATAGACGAGCATGTGGCCTTAGGGGATGTGCCGGGTTTGATTCAGATCATCTACCTCTTGGTGGTGTTGATGGTTATTCAGGCCCTGGCCCAATGGGCACATACCTATTACTCGGGCTGGATAGGTCAAGTCATCATCAAAGACATTCGGGTAAAACTCTACCAACACTTGCTGCGACTGAAGCTTAAATTTTTTGATTCTACCCCTATTGGAAGGTTGGTTACCCGGAATGTCTCCGATATAGAGACCTTGGCAGATGTATTTAGTGAAGGTCTGGCTGCCATCATTGGCGACCTCCTTCAGATTGTCACCATTCTTGGGGTGATGCTTTACATCGACTGGAAGCTTACCCTGGTGAGCTTGAGCACCCTTCCCCTACTGGTCCTGTCCACTTATGTATTCAAAGAGAAAATAAAAGTTACTTTCAACGACGTAAGAAATGCGGTGTCCAATTTGAATTCCTTCCTGCAAGAGCACATCACGGGGATGAACATAGTACAGATGTTTAATCGTGAGCAACGGGAGTTTGAGAAATTCAAGGAAATCAACCGGGAACATAGAGCGGCGCATATTCGATCTGTCCTCTACTATTCGGTGTATTTCCCTGTAGCAGAAATCATCCAAGCCATAGGCATAGGTTTGGTGGTTTGGTACGGAGCTGTAGGGGTATTGGGAATGGAACTGCAAATAGGAATCCTTATCTCCTTTATCATGTACCTGCAACTCTTTTTTCGACCCATTCGCATGATTGCAGATCGATTCAATACCCTTCAAATGGGCGTGGTGAGTTCCTCTAGGATATTCAAACTGCTGGCTTCCAGCGAGCACATCGCCAATGAAGGCAGTTTCAGCCCAGAAAAGGTGCAAGGAAATGTCAAACTAGACCAAGTATGGTTTGCCTACAATGAAGAAGAGTATGTACTCAAGAATATTTCCTTTTCTGTAAAAAAGGGGCAGACCATAGCATTGGTAGGAGCCACAGGGGCAGGTAAATCTTCCATCATCAATCTAATTTCGAGATTTTACGAAATCAACAAAGGGTCCATCACCATTGACGGCACCCCTATTCAAGAGTTTGAACTCAGTGCGCTTCGCAAGCACATTGGGGTGGTGCATCAGGATGTATTTTTATTCTCCACCAGCATTTTTCAAAATATCACCTTAGGAAATCCCAACATCAGCAAGGAGCAGGTCATGGAAGCTGCCGAACGCGTAGGCGCTTCCAAATTTATAGAAAAACTACCCGGAGGTCTAGACTACAACGTGATGGAGCGAGGCGCTACCCTATCTGTGGGACAGCGTCAATTGATTTCATTTGTCCGCGCCATGGTATACAACCCTGAAATTCTCATCTTGGATGAAGCTACCTCCTCGGTAGACACCGAAACGGAGGAATTGATTCAAGCCTCCATAGAAAAAATGATGAAAGGAAGGACCTCCATCCTGATCGCCCACCGACTTTCCACTATTCAAAAAGCTGACCTAATTTTGGTCCTTCATAAAGGAGAAATTGTAGAAACAGGTACCCACGAATCTCTGCTAGGCCAAGGAGGATTTTATACTCAATTGCATCTCATGCAACGTAAAATTGCGAATAGGTAACTACTGTATGTATGAAAAAAATAGGTCTAATTCTGATAGCTGTTCTTTTACTTTTGGGTGCTGCATATGGCGTTTTTACGTGGCTGGAAGAAAATACTTCTATCACCATACAAGTGGTGGATGCTGCGCCTGATCGCTTGGTGGGTAAATCATTTAGAGGAATACCCCAAGACAAAAAATTAGAGGAAACATTTCAATCCCTGGAGACCTTTCGCAGCCTACATCCAGGCACCTACTTACACACCATTTATTACCAAGAACCCGCAGGAAAACTGGACACCCTGGAGGTTTTTGTAGGCATCAACCTACCCTATGCCACCCAAGGCATGGAGACAAAATCCTTTGATGAATCCCGATACCTACGTGCAATCATCCAAGGCAACAAATGGGTTATGCCAAACCCAGAACAGATCAAAGAAAAAATTAGATCCTTTGCTTCCCAAGAAGGCTTCACCTTAAGTGAAGTATTTGTTGAAAAAATTATCAGTGAGAGCGAAGTACAGGTAATCGCCCCTGTGAAATAAATCAGGGGGAAGAGGATAATGTGTATCCCTAGGATGACTGAATCCTAATTGAGCTGTATCTTTGCGCCATGAAACTTCAAAATGATCTTCTGCTACGCGCAGCAAAGGGAGAAAAAACCGAAAGAACTCCCGTGTGGCTCATGCGTCAGGCGGGGAGAATTCTCCCCGAATACCGAGCCGTGCGGGAATCTGTATCCGGGTTTATAGAGCTTGCCCAAACACCCGAACTGGCAGCAGAGGTGACTATTCAGCCGGTAGACCTGCTTGGAGTAGATGCCGCCATTATTTTTTCAGACATTTTGGTCATCCCAGAGGCCATGGGCTTGCCCTACGAGATGGTGGAAAAACGGGGACCTTGGTTTCCCCAAACCGTACGTTCGGAAGGAGATCTTAAAAAACTTCGAATTGCGGAAGGAGACAACGACCTGCAATACGTGATGGACGCGATTCAAATCACTAAGAAAAACCTCCAAGGACGAGTGCCATTAATCGGATTTGCTGGAGCTCCTTGGACCATTTTTGCCTACATGGTTGAGGGCAGTGGCAGCAAAACCTTTTCCCTTTCCCGAGAGAAATTGTACCGAGACCCGGTATTTTCCCATCAACTCCTGCAGCTCATTACGGATTCCACGATCAACTACCTCAAAGCTCAGATCCGCGCAGGCGCAGATATGGTTCAGTTATTTGACAGTTGGGCGGGGATCTTGGGTCCCGCCCAGTACGAAGAATTTTCCTTGAACTACATCTCTCAGATTTGCGATGCGATAACCGAGGTACCTGTAACGGTTTTTGCCAAAGGCGCATTTTTTGCGCGTGAGTCCCTAGCCCAACTTTCTTGCCAAACCATCGGTCTGGACTGGAATATGGGGATTGCAGAATCGCGGAAATTGATTGGGCCTGACAAAACTCTACAAGGAAACCTAGACCCTGCTGCGCTTTACGGCAATCCAGATCAAGTGCGTGCGGCTACCCAAGCCATGATGGAGCAGTTTAAAGGAAGTAGACACATCGCCAACCTAGGCCATGGAGTCTATCCTGACATTGATCCAGAGATGGTCAAGGTATTTATCCAAACGGTCAAGGAGTTTTAGAATTATCGGTAAAGTACTTCAAGGAGCGTCTTATGCATGCGGATAATCGCTAATACAGCACAGCTTTCAGTCAGTATACTGACAATAGACCATGGTTCAATCTCTTGACTAAAAATGCAGCGCCTGGTAAATTGAAATTAATTGACAATGTTGTCATTTGATAGGCGATATTTCAAATTTTTTAGAATTTAATCAAATCATAAGAAATACCTCGTCCTAATTCTTGACCCATTAAGTTAAGAATTTAAGTAATTCCACTTATCTGATAAACTCTCGTCAGGAAATCTTATTCCAAATACTCTATTGATTTTATTCTTTATTTCGAGAAGTTCACTCTCAGGCATGTACCTTATAAATTTTGATTTTTCTAATTTGTTATCATCAAAACCAGCCTCACTAAATAGTGACTGAATATTTGGCATTAAATCTTTTTGAAGCCTTTTAAAAATAATTAAAGCGAAATCTGGTTTGAGAAATTTGATTTTTTTCTCAAGTAATTCAATAATAAGTTTCCTTACTTCTGGATCGTTCATAATCAAATTCACCTTAAAACTTTTGGTTTCTTTTAGGGGAATCAAATCAGAAATTATAATGCTCTTTGAGAGACTCCTGTTTTCAAGAGCTCGCAGGGCAAATAAATCCTCTTCGGATAATAGGTCATTATTGGACTTAGAATTTTTTTTTAGTTCCTTAATCCAATTATCGTTGTACTCTTTATTTACGAACAAAGGATAGTAATCAGTATTTTGGAAAATTTTATATATCCTACGAAAATACCCTGGGTAGCACAATTTCTTTCCGAATTTATCACCATTCCAAGTGTTAAGAATTGGTTTCAAATCAGTCCTAAGAGCTTTAATTTCATCGGGGATAAAATGCAAGTAGCAAGGAGATGGTTCTTGATTATTATCCAAGTCAGATGAACTTGGATTAATACTAATTACTAATACTGAAGATGAAATATTTTCAGGCATCATATCAAATACATCAACATATCGATCTTCTTTTTCATTTTCAGAAAGACTATTTGAGAAAATCCCCTTTTGAATTCCAACTTCTATACATCTGTAATGAAGTTCTTTGCTTTTATTTATAATCTCTGTTTTAAGGTCCATCGAAGTTTAATTACGGAGGAAACATTTGAGGGCAAGAACGAAAAAAAATCAACCTTTATCAACTTAAAATATTTTTATGTGAATAACTTAAAAATCACAGCTGCATCTAGGTGTTTTTGGTTACCGATTAAAAGTGGATAATCACAAAAAGTTTAATGAAGGATAACCCAGTTCAACAAGGTTACAGCTCTTGAATGGGATCGCCTATTCGGACAACTCCCTGGGACAAGGCTACCGCATTTTGTCCAAAATACACTTTTGAATCCTGGCTTCGGTAAGTTGCTAGTGTAGCCAGTGGCTCTTTCCCTTTTGTTCCTTTCTCTTGATCTACGGTGATCATCACGCATCGAGCACAGGGCTTAACCACCTGGAATTCCACCTCCCCGATTTGGAGATGTTTGAATTGATCTTCTGCATACGGCTCACCTCCGGAAAACACCAGGTTGGGCCGAAACCTATCCATACCCACCGGATCAGCCAACCTGCCGTTTAACTCATCCAGTGAAGTTTGGCCAATAATCACATAAGGCATCCCATCTGCAAAGCTGACTGACTCAGAGTTTACCGCATAGCGGGAATCTAGTTTGCGGTGTGAACTTTCTGGCATCACCACCAATTCCACATTCATGCTCAAAAATTCAGCAAACCAAGCACTTACCTTTGGAGATACCTGCAGTGCGGCAACTTCATCTCCCCAGATCTTCACTTTCATTTGCTTTCCGGAGTTCAATTCCAAATCGAAGGAGATTTGCTGAGAAGGGTTTATTTTGGAAGCAACGGCCAAATCCGATTTTGTCAAGCTAACCTGCAGCAAAGCGAGTTGCGGGTGCTGCCTTTGCGTCAAAAATTCACCGGCCTGATCCACCAACATCCACCTGCGATCGTATTTAAATCCCCTTTCCTCCACTTCGGCTTCTTGTACCGCAAGCCCTCCCAAGGATTTGATGGGATAGAGGTAAAGGCTTTGGATAAAAAGGAGCTGATTCATGAGCTAAAACTACAAGAAAATTGGAATTGATTACCAAACAAGAACTCCTAGCTGCCAAAAACTTAAAGTAGATGACACTCCCTGAGAAAGGAATAGGCTGACAGAAAGAAGGTCAAAACAAGGCTGCAATGACAATTGGCACACAGAAGGCAAATTTTCCGTGACAAAATCATGACAACCTGACACGAATCGAAAGAAAATGGGACATGGCATGAGCCTTGAATAAGGTGCATTGTCTTTCAAATAGAAAACATATAAAACTAATATACACATGGGAAAAATTATAGGCATAGACTTGGGTACTACCAACTCCTGCGTAGCCGTAATGGAAGGTAACGAGCCCGTAGTCATTCAAAACAGCGAAGGGAGAAGAACAACTCCCTCTATCGTAGCATTTCTCGACAATGGAAATGGGGAGCGCAAGGTAGGTGATCCTGCCAAGCGTCAGGCCATTACCAACCCTGCCAACACCATTTCTTCTGTAAAGCGCTTTATGGGAAAGAAATTCTCAGAAGTTTCAGCGGAGAAAAAGCACGCTTCTTACAAGGTAGAGCAAGGCAGCAACGATACGGTGACCTTAAAAATCGGCGATCGATCTTACACCCCACAAGAACTTTCCGCCATGATTCTTCAGAAAATGAAGAGCACCGCGGAAGACTTCTTGGGTCAAACGGTGACCGAAGCAGTCATCACCGTGCCCGCTTACTTCAACGACGCGGAGCGTCAGGCCACCAAAGAGGCAGGTCAAATCGCCGGTCTTGAGGTAAAACGTATCATCAACGAACCTACGGCTGCTGCCCTTGCTTACGGCATGGACAAGAAAAACCAAGACATGAAGATTGCTGTCTATGACTTGGGAGGGGGTACTTTTGATATTTCCATCCTCGAATTAGGAGATGGGGTTTTTGAAGTAAAGTCCACCAACGGAGACGTACACTTGGGTGGAGATGATTTTGATCAAGTGATCATTGACTGGTTGGCATCTGAATTCCAGACCGAGGAATCCATCGACTTGAGAAAAGATCCTATGGCGCTTCAGCGCTTGAAGGAGGCTGCAGAAAAGGCAAAAATTGAACTTTCCAGTTCGGCTTCTACCGAAATCAATCTTCCGTATATTACGGCTACACAAACAGGCCCCAAGCACTTGGTAAGAAACTTGAGTAGAGCCAAGTTTGAGCAGCTTTCTGAAACCTTGGTAAGAAGATCTATGGATCCTTGCATCAAGGCCTTGAAGGATGCGGGATTGAGTGCTTCGGATATCGACGAAGTGATCTTGGTGGGTGGTTCTACCCGTATCCCTAAGATTCAGGAAGAAGTAGAGAAGTTTTTCGGTAAAAAACCATCCAAAGGAGTAAATCCTGACGAAGTGGTGGCTATCGGAGCAGCGATCCAAGGCGGGGTATTGACTGGAGAGGTGAAGGACGTCCTGCTTTTGGACGTGACTCCCCTTTCCCTAGGTATTGAAACCATGGGTGGAGTATTCACCAAGTTGATCGAAGCCAATACTACCATTCCTACCAAGAAGTCGGAGGTGTTCTCCACAGCAGCGGACAATCAACCTGCAGTAGACCTTCATATTCTTCAGGGCGAGCGTCCCATGGCCAAGGACAACCGATCCATCGGTAGATTCCAGTTGTCAGATATTCCACCTGCACCACGCGGGGTGCCTCAAATTGAGGTAACCTTCGACATCGATGCCAACGGGATTTTGAACGTGTCGGCAAAGGATAAAGGCACCGGCAAAGAGCAAAAGATTAAAATCGAAGCTTCCTCAGGACTTTCTCAAGACGACATAGAAAGAATGAAAAGAGAGGCTGAGCTGAATGCAACCGCGGACAAGGCAGAGAAAGAAGCTATAGAAAAGTTGAACCAGGCGGATAGCTTGATTTTCCAAACGGAAAAGCAACTCAAAGAATATGGAGATAAACTTTCCGACAGCAACAAAGCCAACATTACCTCGGCCGTAGAAGCACTTAGATCTGCCCACGGATCCAAGAATCTAGAGGGCATAGATGCCGCCATGGCCAACCTCAATAAGGCTTGGGAAGCGGCTTCTGCAGAAATGTATGCTTCCAGCCAAGGTGCGGGAGCAGGTCCAGGCCCAGAGGCAGGGACAAGTTCAGACACCACAGGTGACGGCGTCTCTGACGTAGACTACGAAGAAGTGAGCGAGGATAAAAAATAGCTAGTCTCACGGATATACCCCATAAAGGCAGGGGTAACATGTACCAAGGCCAAGAATCAAGATTTTCCCATCGCGACTCTTGGCCTTTCGTTTAACGTAACAAACCTCATGAAATTGACCCCTGACAATAAATTAAAAAAACTCATCGTGGTAGGAGATCGGGTGCTGATCCGACTCAAAAAACCGAACGAGAAAACAGATGCTGGGCTGTATTTGCCTCCTGGGATTCAGGAAAAAGAAAAAATACAACAAGGCTACATCATCAAGGCTGGCCCAGGATATCCCATTCCTTTGCCAGTAGAAGACCAAGAACCGTGGATGGAAGCTGAAGAAAAAACGCGTTACGTTCCTCTTCAAGCCAAAGAAGGAGATTTGGCGATTTTTCTACTTTCAGGGGCCCATGAAGTACTCTATGAGGGTGAAAAGTACTACATCGTCTCCCAGGGGGCTATTTTGATGCTGGAGCGAGAGCAGGAGTTGTAAAAAAAGCCCGAAAATCTGATGATTTCGGGCATTTTTTTTAATGAATCCACCATTTTCTGGCTCTCATGGACTTTGGCTCTCGGTAGCTTGCCTTTGAGGAAGTCTTTGGAGGATGGAGATCAATTGGTTTTGCGTTTTTAGATCTTGGACCGCTCTGATTCCCTTCTGATGGATTTATAACTAGGGAAGAACCCTCTTTTACCTTTTTCTGCCAGGGCATTTTATTTTTTGCTTGGGGCCCAATTAGATTCGTGCTGGCCTTTTGAGAAACTATGGAGATTTTAAAGGCTTTGAGTTTACCGAACAATCCAGGAGTAGCCTTTGATTTTACTGCCAATTCCTGTGCTTGGATCGCAAGAGAAAGCATAAAGAAAAATGCAAAAAACAAGATCTGCTTCACAAGCTATAGTTGGGTTTATGGTTTATATACAACGAAAGCTCGAAAATGGTTTCAAATTGCCTCAAGTTTGATTAGCAAAAGGTGTTACAAACAAAAAAACCGAGGCATGAATGCCTCGGTTTTTTAGCAAATTTTACTGTTGATTACACCGCCTTAAAATGAAAATACAGCTGCTAGAAGGATGGAAGCCAATCCCTTACTTCCATTTAAATCTTTAGAGAGAAAAAACTCCTCTTTCATACTATCTACTCGAAGTTCTGGAATCAATTTCAAATTGTCCCCAACCTGAATATTCCCAGAAAGGGTTCCTGCAAAAACCGAACCTTTACCTTTAGAATTCAAGCCCACTACCTCTTCTAAACCAGAATTAAAGACCGAAAAGTATTCCCCTCGAAATCCAATACCAAATTTTTCAGAAGGCTTGGCTTGCAAATATCCGGCAAACCCATAAAAACCAGCCCCATCACCTTGGATAGTTTGAATCTCCGTTTGAGTGAAAACTTCACCAGCACTGGTGGTTTGATACGTAGTGTTAACCCCTGCATATACAGTAGGACTTAGATCTACCCCAGTTGTTAAATCGATTTGGAAAGTTCTACCCTTAGACGTAACACCCGAAAGCAATCCATCATTGACATTTAATCTACCATCTTGATCTCCATACACCACATTCAAGTAGGTATTGCCTGCATCAGTGGAGTAGGCTACTTGACCTCCTAGGGTGTAGGTACCATTCAGGTTAAACTCCGTCATATCTGTGGGGTTCATCACCGCAGCAAGTACAGACCAACGTTCGGATATTTGAATATTGGCCTTTAGACCCGTATGTGAAAATGGTCCATACGAAAATTGGTAGGAGGTGGAATAATTGAAATTGGATCTCGGCGAAATTACTTCATATCCCAAAAAGGTATTAAAATTACCTAGGGTCAAGGTCACTTTGTCTGACACATTCCAATAAACGTATAGCTGATTGACAATTTGAGAACTTCCAGCCATCCCGCCGCTGTAAAGTGGAGACCCAAAAACAGCATCCTCCCCACGCGGACCAAACACCAGGTCAATCACAGCACCTACTTTTTTGGTTTGGTATGTTGCAATGAGATTGGCCATGCCGAGTGAGAACCCAGGCAAATTGGCAAAAGAAGAAGCGGGTGCTTGAAAATTATCGCCTGAATTAGGAGCATTTAGATTGGAACGGAAGTAGGCATCTACCGATCCGGAGAGCGTAAGGGTTCCCTCTTCTTTATGCTCCAGTTCCTGGCTATGCAAAAAAGGAACAAGGCTAAAGAAAAGCAACAATAGGGTTAAAATTCTTTTTTTCATCTTAATTTTGTGGGTTGGTGAATGATAGAGTTGACCAATAGAGCCCCATTCCGGTCGAAAGAGAGTCGCATTTTTTTCTCCGGATGGGGTTCTTCTTTTTTTTAAACAGCGTTGAAATAGCTTTATACAAAAACAACCTCCCTACTTTTTATTTATCGGGGAAGAACCTAGGCAAACTGAGTCAAGATAGAAGGATGGGAATCAGCCTTCTGCTCAGGAATAATCGCTACAAAATGAGCTAAGGAGCAGATGATCTAAAAATAATTTTTTTCATAGGAAATAGGTTTGAGAGTGAGTCTGGGGAAGCAGTTAAGGCACCAAAATATCTTCCCTAGAAGAATTACCAAATGTAATTATTTATTTGGTTAAAAAACAAACCTATTTTTAATTTTTTTACATTTTTATTTATTGTTTATTAATTTTTTTAAACCTGTTTTATGCTTTTTTTTGCTTTTTATTAATTTGTAGGGTCATTTTTAAATCAAAAAATAAGTTTTAGGTGAATTTTGGGTAATAAGCAAAAAAAAGCCCCGAAGATTTCAGGGCTTTCAAATTCAATAGGTTTATATCAGATGTCTAACTTTGCAAAATCCTTAGCAAAATAGGTTAAAATGACTTTGGCTCCCGCGCGCTTAATGGATAGGAGTATCTCATTCATACAGTGGTCGTAGTCCAGCCAGCCTTTCGTTGCGGCTGCCTTCACCATGCTGTATTCTCCAGACACGTTGTAAGCGGCAATGGGAAGTGGATGGGCGTCACTGAGCATCTTGATAATATCTAAGTAACTCAGGGCGGGCTTCACCATCAAAAAATCAGCACCCTCTGCCACATCCAAGGCCGCCTCCACCAAGGCTTCCTTACTATTGGCAGGGTTCATCTGGTAGGTTTTTTTATCCCCAAACTTGGGAGCAGAATCCAGCGCATCGCGAAAAGGACCATAAAAGGCACTAGCATACTTGGCCGTGTAGGACATGATGGAAGTATCGGTAAATCCATGCTGGTCCAGCAACTGGCGGATGTAGCCCACACGCCCATCCATCATATCCGATGGACCTAAAATATCTACGCCTGCCTCGGCTTGAGCTAAGGCCATTTTACCCAAGATTACTAAAGTCTCATCATTCAAGACTTTGCCATTTTTGACCAATCCATCATGCCCATCGCTGCTGTAAGGATCCATGGCCACATCGGACATCAAGCAAAGTTCGGGAAACTCTTTTTTGATCTGCCGCAAAGCCTTCAGGTAAAAAGTTTCGGGATTATAACTTTCCGAAGCCACGGCATCTTTCAAGGATTCGGGATAGGCAGGAAATACATCCACCGCAGCGATGCCCAACTTCATGCACGCCTCAATCTCCCGAAGCATCCCGTCCAAAGACCACCTGTAAATACCCGGCATGGAAGCCACTTCAGTTTCCTGATCACGGCCCTCCACTAGAAATAGCGGGAAGATCAAGTCCTTGACAGATACCTGCGTTTCTTCCACCAAGTTGCGGATAGCTTCAGATTTACGGTTGCGACGGGGTCTGCGAGAATTCATCAGGGAATGAGTTGGTGTATCAAATCAAGGCTAATTTCGGAATAATCCTCGATATACCCGTCGCAAGGAGGCAAATCAGATTTTTGATGGGAAGAAAGTACGGCCACTACTTTCATACCGGCATTCTTGGCAGCACTCACGCCAGAGAAAGAATCTTCAAAAACCAAGCAGCGATCGGGAGTCAAGGAGAGATTTCCTGCAGACTTCAGATACACTTCGGGGTCAGGTTTGTGCTTACTTACTTGCTCACTAGCAAGCGCAGATTCCAGGTAAGGGAAAATATCCAGCTTCCCAGCAATCAATTCCATGTTGGCAAAAGGCGCAGAGGTGGCGATGCCTATTTTCAGACCTGCTTGCTTCAGGCCATGAAAAAAATCTAAAAATCCTGCAATGGGATTCACTTGGTGCTGGTAGATCTCTCGAAACAAACTTTCCTTTTCAAATTCCAAGTCGAGGAGCTCTTGCCCTTCAATTTTTCTTCCCAGAAAATGACTCAAGATGTAGCCATTGTTCTTTCCATACATGTGCTGAAAGTACTCCTCCTCTGTGGGAAAAAGGTTTCGCTTCTCAAAAAATCGGGAAAAGGCTTGGGCATGGTAGGGATTGGTGTGACAAATCACCCCATCCATATCAAAAATGACTGCTTTAGACACCAATCGAATCGTTTAATTGAAAAAACATAGAAATGGGGTTTTTGTTGCCTCAACCGTAGGTGGCGACTACAGACTCGATGATGTCCACACATTCGTGCAACTGCTCCTCGGTTAGGACCAAAGGCGGCGCAAAACGGATAATATTGCCATGGGTAGGCTTGGCCAGCAAACCGGCTTCAGCAAGTTTGACACAAATATCCCAGGCCGTACTGCTCTCAGGACTGTCGTTGATGACCACCGCATTGAGCAAACCCTTGCCTCGAACTAGGCTAAGCACCTGGTATTTATCCACCAAGACTTGCAGGCGAGAGCGGAATAAATTTCCCAAGCGCCGTGCATTTTGAGCCAATTTTTCATCCCTAACTACCTCCAAGGCAGTCATGGCTACGCGTGCCGCCACGGGATTACCTCCAAAAGTGGAACCATGTTGACCTGGCTTGATTACATTCATGATGGGGGCATTAGCCAAAACAGCAGAAACAGGATAAAATCCCCCTGACAAGGCTTTACCTAAGATCAAGATATCTGGCTGGGTATAGGTAGCCTGCTTTTCACAGTGCCCTTGGCAAGTACAATTCCCACATACGGCCAGGAGGGAGCCCGTACGTGCAATCCCAGTTTGGATCTCATCGGCGATAAACAGGACATTTTTCTTTTCACATGCTGCTTTGGCTTTGCGAATATAATCCTCGGCTGGGGTGTAAACTCCTGCTTCTCCTTGAATGGGTTCAATCAAAAAGCCAACCACTCCTTCCTGCTCCAAGGCCTGCTCTAAAGCAGTGATATCATCGTAGGGGATAGTGAGGAATCCTGGAGTGAAGGGACCAAAACTTTTCCGAGCTTGATCGTCCGAAGAAAAAGATACAATGGTCGTGGTTCGCCCGTGAAAATTGCCCGCCGCTACAATGATTTTTACCTGATTTTCTGGCACTCCCTTGACTTCATGGCCCCATTTTCGAGCCAGCTTGAGTGCCGTTTCCACCCCTTCAGCCCCGGTATTCATGGGCAATACCTTATCAAAACCAAAGTATTCGCAAATATATTTTTCAAATAGACCCAATTGATCGTTGTAAAAAGCTCTGGAGGTCAAGGTAAGCGAACCCAATTGCTCGATCATGGAGTCTTTGATGCGGGGATGACAATGCCCCTGGTTGACCGCAGAATAGGCCGATAAGAAATCAACATATTTTTTTCCTTCTACATCCCAGACATACACCCCTTCTCCTCGGGCCAATACCACGGGCAAGGGATGGTAATTGTGGGCTCCATACGTGTCCTCCAAGGCAATAGCTTGCTTACTTGAAAGGATGGTTTCCGTGTTTTTCATACATTTGCAAGGGCATCTTTAAGCTCCCTCCAGGCTTTTCCAAATATAGCAAAGGCTTTGGTCTAACCCATGAAAAAAGAAAAGAAACAGGTCGCTCCCCTTTCCCCAGAGGATTATTACTTCAATTCCCAGGGGTTATTGGTATTTACGGAAGCCTACCATTTGAAACGAGGCTATTGTTGTGGAAATGGGTGTAAGCATTGCCCCTATCCCAAATCAAGGTAGAAGCAGGAATAATTTTAAAATCCTTTGTGATAATTATCAAAAAATTCCGATATTTGCAGACCCAATACAGAATTGCTACTCATTTAGGAAAAATATCATGGCAAAAGTTTGTGACATCACCGGAAAAAGACCTCAAGTAGGTAATAACGTGTCCCATGCAAACAACAAAACCAAGCGTAGATTTTATCCAAATCTTCACAAAAAGAGCTTTTATGTTCCAGAAGAAGACGCATGGATTACGCTAAAAGTTTGCTCCAAGGCATTGAAAACAATCAATAAGAAAGGGATTTCTGCAGTTTTGAAAGAAGCTCAGGAGTCTGGAATGATTGTAATCAGATAATTAAGTCACAACGGTTAATTTAAGATAGCGATGGCTAAGAAAGGCAATAGAGTACAGGTGATTTTGGAATGCACAGAACATAAGGATTCTGGCATGCCAGGTACTTCTCGATACATCACCACCAAAAACAGAAAAAACACGACTGAAAGACTAGAATTGAAAAAATTCAATCCTATTTTGAAGAAAGTTACTGTTCACAAAGAAATAAAATAACCACTCAGGACCTGGTCCCTAAATTACACTAACAATGGCTAAGAAAGTTGTAGCAACCCTGAAAAAAGAAGGTGGAGTAACTTACGTAAAAGTAATTCGCGCGGTAAAATCACCTAAGACTGGAGCTTACACCTTCAGAGAAGAAATGGTTCCCACTACTTCGGTACAGGAAGCCCTGAGAAAATAATTCAAGCATGTTTGCTTAATTGGATAAAAGTCCCTCTGATTGGTTCAGTGGGACTTTTTCATTATATTCACTTTGTATTTCACCACCCCATGGGAATTTTTGGATTCTTCTCAAAAGAGAAAAAAGAAAGTTTAGACCAAGGCCTGCAAAAGACCAACGAATCTATTTTTTCCAAATTAAGTAAGGCCATTGTCGGCAAATCCAAGGTTGACGAAGAGGTTTTGGACGAATTGGAAGAGGTGCTCATTGGTTCGGACTTAGGAGTAGAAACTACGGTAAAAGTGATTCAGCGCATAGAAGCTCGGGTCGCTCGGGACAAGTACGTAGATGCTTCTGAGTTGGACCTTATCCTTCGGGAAGAGATAGCTTCCCTTTTGGAAGAAAACAATACCCAAGATTTACTGGATTTTGACCTGCCTGCAGACAAAAAACCATACGTCATCCTAGTAGTAGGTGTCAATGGGGTAGGAAAAACTACCACCATTGGTAAATTGGCCCATTTGTTTAATAACGCTGGAAAGTCAGTCATCCTGGGAGCCGCGGATACTTTTAGAGCTGCCGCGGTAGACCAACTGATTCTTTGGGGCCAACGTGTAGGGGTACCCGTGGTCTCCCACGGCATGAATACCGATCCTGCATCCGTGGCTTACGACGCAATGAAACAAGGATTAGAGAATCAAGCAGATCTAGTCATCATAGATACTGCGGGCCGATTGCATACCAAGGTCAATTTGATGAACGAGCTCACCAAAATCAAGCGGGTGATGCAAAAATTTATCCCGGAAGCCCCCCACGAGATAATGCTGGTCCTGGACGGATCTACCGGTCAAAACGCCTTTATGCAAGCCAAAGAGTTTACCAGGGCAACCGAAGTAAGTTCCCTGGCCATTACCAAACTGGACGGCACGGCCAAAGGCGGCGTGGTCATTGGCATTTCCGACCAATTCAAAATTCCCGTCAAATTTATCGGGGTGGGCGAAAAGATGACCGACCTGCAGCTCTTCAACCGCACCGAGTTTGTAGACTCGCTCTTTAAAAAGAACTAGATTGTTAATCCTCTGAAAATTTCGGAGGATTTTTTTTGACTAATTCCAAACAAAATTGCTAGGTTTACGTATTCATTATGATATCAAATTAATATCAAACAAACATGGAAAAAATTACCAAGCCCTCCTCAGGATTTTTATTGCTCTTCCTTAGCTTAGCAGGCATAGCAACCTCAATTTTCTTGTTCTTCATAGGCTTCCCCTCCCCAATTGTCGGGGGAGTTCTATTGACGATTTCCTTGATCAACTTGGGAGGATTCTTTATTGTGGACCCCAACCAAGCCATGGTCCTTCTCCTTTTTGGTGAGTACAAGGGCACTGTCAAGGCCAATGGCTTTTTTTGGGTCAACCCCTTCATGACCAAAAAGAAGATCTCCTTGCGGGTTCGCAACTTTGAAAACAAGCCGCTCAAAGTCAATGACAAAATCGGCAACCCCGTCATGATCGGAACCATTGTTGTCTGGCAGGTGGAAGACACTTTCAAGACCAGCTTTGACGTAGAGGATTACGAGAATTTTGTCCACTTACAGACCGATGCCGCCGTACGCAAAATGGCCGGCCTGTACTGCTACGACAATTTTGACGACAACCACAGTGAAGTTACCCTACGCTCAGGAGTAGAGGAAGTCAACCATTCCTTGGAAAAAGAAATTGCAGAACGCCTCCTCCAAGCAGGCATCAAAGTGATCGAAGCACGAATCTCTAACTTGGCCTATGCAGCTGAGATTGCTTCCGCCATGCTCCAGCGCCAGCAGGCAACTGCCATTGTGGCGGCAAGGCAAAAGATCGTAGAAGGTGCTGTAGGCATGGTGGAAATGGCCTTGGCAGACTTGAAAATGAAAGACATCATCGAGTTTGACCAAGAGAAAAAGGCAGCCATGGTATCCAACTTGATGGTGGTCCTCTGCTCCGACCGCAGCGCGAGCCCGGTAGTCAATGTAGGCACACTCAACCAATAAGCATGGTCGCACAAGAGCAGCAAAGCTTCCGAGGCACCATCGTCATGTATGGGATTATCTTACTGGAACTCCCAACCCTGACCCTAATTTCCGTGCTTTATTTTACGGGCAAACTCGGGGAAGAAGGATGGATTCCAATGCTCATAGTGGGCACCTTGATTCCCCTCACCTTTCTGCTACTGATGAGCATCACCCTGGAAACACGCCTCGACACCCATGCTTTTTCCTACCGAAATTTGCCTTTTCAGCGCAGCTGGAAAAAACTACCTCTGGAGCAAATAAGCTCCATTTCCGTTCATAAAAAAGATGGGATTCTAGACTATGGTGGCGTAGGACTGCGCTTTTCTCGCAAAACCAAAGCCTATATCTTCTTCGCAGATCACGTCATCGAATTAGAGCAAGGAGGTAAAAAGCTCGTATTCTCCACGGCAAGGCCAAAAGATTTTGACGCAGTCATCAAAACTTGGCAAGCCAGTAAATCCTAACCCATGACCCCTCCAATTTTTAACGAAACACAGCGATTTAGACAGGTTTGGATCTGGGCAATCCTTCTAGGAGTAACAGGCTTAGCTGGTGGAATAATGGCCTATCAGCTACTCAACGACCCGGAGACAAGCATTAGGGAACTGATTATACCTCTTGGGATACTTGTCTTTGTCAATGGACTATTCTTTTCCATGCGCCTTACCACTCGATTAGATGCATCTTCACTGACGTTTACGTACTTTCCCTTCCTTCGAAAAAAAGTATATCCTTTTTCTGAATTGGCATCCATGGAGTTGATTGCCTACAACGGGCTTCTAGAATATGGGGGCTGGGGGATCAAGTGGAATGGCGACTGCTGGTCATACACCACCGGGGGAACCCACGGTATATTGATAAAGACGAAAGACAAAAAATTTCTTTTGGGAACTCAAAAACCTGAAAAAGTAAGGGAAGCCATTGTGCATTTTATGGAAATCAAATCCGGCTCCCATGGCAACTAAAAAACCATTCGTACTGCGCTTGGATGAAAGCATGATGAAAGCCCTTGAAAAGTGGGGAGCAGATGAGTTTCGAAGCACGAATGGGCAGCTGGAATGGATCATCCGAGAGGCACTAAAAAAGGCAGGAAGACTACCTAAAACTAAACCCGATTCTCCCACTAGCCCAAACCCTTAGTCCGCCTATTCCACTAGATTTTCGCTAAAAAAGAAAAGAAGACCTTTCTCTTTTGGTAACTTGCAGGCGCATTTTAGTACGCCATGAAATCCATCATCAGCTTTGTTATCCGCTACATCCCAAGGCCTATCCTTCAAACGGTGAGCCCTTTGGCGATGAAGGTGCTCTCCCAACTCAATCGAGGCAAAGATGTGACTTGTCCCGTCTGCAACCACTCCTACCAAAAATTTCTGCCCTACGGCCGCATTGCAAGAGAAAATGCACTTTGTCCCAACTGCCTCGCGCTGGAACGTCACCGACTGATGTGGCTTTTCCTACAAGAGAAAACCTACTTTTTCACAGCACCCCTAAAAGTGCTTCATGTCGCCCCAGAGCATTGCTTTATCCAGCGCTTTGAAGCACTTCCAAATTTGGACTACATCACGGCAGACATCGAGTCACCACTAGCCAAAGTAAAGATGGACGTACATGCCATCCCATTTCCTAACAATACCTTTGACGTGGTCTTTTGCAATCACGTATTGGAGCATGTGGACGATGACCTATTGGCCTGTTCCGAATTTAACCGTGTGCTGAAGCCGGAGGGTTGGGGCATTTTGCAATCTCCCGTATATCCGCTGGAAGCCACATTGGAAGATAAGACCATCACCGATCCTGCAGAACGGGAGCGCCTATTTGGTCAGCGGGATCACGTGCGCAAATTTGGAAAGGATTATGCCGCTAGACTTCGCCGCTCGGGAATTCAGATTGAAGAAAATCAATTTGTGAAGGAAATTGCTCCTGAAAAGGTGAAGCAGTATGCACTGGCTCCGGATGAGGTACTCTTCATTTGCCGTAAGGGAAATTAACCCTTCGTCCACTTGATGGCCAGCTCCAAGAGCAAGCCCATTCCATACCCTGAAAGTTGAACCAAAGAAGTGCCCAGGGCCAAAATCCCCACCAAGGGGGACCGGTACTGCCAGGTGCTTTGTACGAGCACCAAACTGGCCCAAACTCCAAGAATAAGTAAGTGTGGTATCGGGAGTAAGTGAATAAAAAGCAGGTTGACCGCTAGAGAAATCAAGAATAGCAGAAAAAAACTGGGCAAGGCATGGACCAACTTGATGGCCTCGGGATGAAAGCGAGACACATTGACCCGGTTTCTTCCAAAAGAAAAGCCCTGCTTTGCAAAGGACCAAAGCGTATTTTTTCGCTTGTGGTAGACAAAAGCCTCAGACACCAGTTCCAAGCGAAATCCCGCCTTCTTGATGCGGATGCTCCATTCGATATCCTCTCCCCGATTGGGGTCCACAAAACCGCCCAAACGGTCAAATACCTCCCTTGATACCCCCATATTGAATCC
>VGMU01000037.1 GCA_016866385.1 Bacteroidota bacterium | reverse complement strand
GACACGTATTTGTTGCCCGAAGGACTTGCATTCCCTTCTAGGAAGTAAAGATCCTTTACCCTAGTAGCATAATCACTTTTGATATACTCCTGCTGTAGCGTTTTCCAATTCTTAACCTCTACTTGACCTGCAATTTGTCTACCAGATGTGGAAAAAACTCGTACTTCAATATCAAATTGATCGAAGTAATTGTCCAAATATATTTTTTTGATTTTTGTTACGATGGGCTCTTTTGAAAGTAAAGGATCAATCAGTCGATTTTGAACAAACAAATCATTTTTCAGGCGAGAAAAAATATCTTCCAAATACCCCAGAGTCATTTCATCTGTAGCAACAAGGTTTTGTTGCGCAAACTCAAGTTTGGAGTGTATCAATCGTTCTCTTTTGCTATGAAACCCACTGGCTGCCACCAAGACGGCTGCCATAAGGCAAGCGAAGAATAAGATGAGGAAGGTTTCTAAGCCCAGCCTAAATACATTGGCATACAAATCGAATCGAAGAATGGCAAGTAAAAAAAGTAGATGAACTAGGGCTGCAATTCCCATCCAAGGACCCCATAAAAAAAGAAGGATGATCATGGGAATGGAAGCTAGTACCAGAAATTTAAAGAAGAGTTGTTTCGGCGTATCCCCCTGCCGCATCAATTGAATGAAGCATAGGGATAAAAATACGTACATGGAAGCCCAAAGAAAAAGGATGAAGAAACCTATCCCTTTAAACAAATCAAAGGATGCAATGGTGGAGCTGTCCAATATCCATTGAGCATGTAACATGAAGTCTCTAGAAAACCACAACAAGAGGAAAAAAAATAAAGAGCTAGTTAAAAATCCAAGGAGGAAAACCCAGTTTTGGTGCCCCAACTCCTTCCAGCGTAAAAATTTTTCAAAAGTAGCAGAACTAGAAAGTTGATAAACTACCAATCCGAGAATACCAGCCAAGCCCAAAACATGCAATAAAAGGTCTCCCAAGCTAGGAATCAGCCAACCCGAAGAATATTCAGCGGATTCAAACAAAGGAAGATCTATGTAAGCATGGGGAAATTTACCCAATAACATCCCTACACGAACCAAGCACAAAATCAAAAATCCATAGCCAATGGCTTGCCATACCTGTCCTTTTTTCCATTTTTTTCTTAAAAAATTAAAGCTGAGAAGGAAATAGAGTAAAAATATGGAGCAACTGAAGATAAAAAGTGGGGTAGTTAGGGTTTTACCTACAGAAACATACCCCAAGTTAAAATCTATCCCAAAAAGGGAATCGCCTTTGCTGGAAGTAATTTGAAAACTACCCTCCTCAGGATTTGGATAAAGGATGAATTGATCATTTCCAAAAACCTCAGGATTAGGGCCTGTTGCCAAATAATCATTTTTTATTGTTCCAGGCCAAATCAGGCGATAGGCCTGTACAAGAGTATAAGCTACACCTCCATGATCCCAAGTACTCACCTTGGCCAAGAATGTTCCATTGGGATCTTCCAAAACTTGAAATTCTTTGCTTGGATCCAAAGAAGAAAATTCAAGAGTAAAACTAAAATCCGACCAAAAAAGGAGTTGGCCTTGGGGGGAAATTATAAAAAAAGGAAAGGCATAATTCCCGTTGGTTAAAAGCGCTGCACTCAGGGTATCGGCAGAGCCTACTTCCTTTTGTATATTCTGAAAATCTTCCTCAAATTGTTTCTCTACCTCATGGAGTTTTGATTCGATGGCCTCCACATAATGCTCTTCTTGACTTTTTTGAAAAACAAAAAAATTCAAGATCAAGAGAATTGGAAGAACAAATACACCGCCAAGAAGCAGTATACTACGAAGAAGAGGTTTCATGAAGACTAAAAATAAAAAAGCAAAGTTTGGATTCAAACTTTGCCGTAATTCATTTATCTAAGGATGGCCTTGGCTTTCTTCTTTTTAGAGGCCCGATACCAAAGTACTCCTATGACCAAAGCAATGAGATAAGGCATCATCAAGAGGTATAGAATTCCCAAATTGAGACCTGCCCCGATGCTAGTTTCCCCATTACTTACATTGTTTTCTACAGAAGCTCGACACATGGCGCACTGGGCCATGGCACTGGTGCGGATCAAAAAGGTGACCAAGAAAAGGAAGAGAACTTTCAATTTCATCGTGCAGTACTTTATTAAAATCCGTGGGTATAATAAGGTGCGATCATAAGGTATACAATCACTCCAGTCACAGATACGTAGAGCCAAATAGGATAGGCAAATTTTACTACCTTTCTATGCTTCTCCCGTTGGTTGGTATATCCATAATAGTAAGCGAAAAGGATGGGAAATAACGCTATAGCCGCAAAAAGAATATGGGTGATCAACAAAAAATAATACAGGTACCGTATACCACCCTCTCCTCCAAAAGAGGTACTTTCTGCTGCACCGTGGTAAACGACATAGGAAACCAAGAAAATAGCACCCAAAACGAAGGCAACAGTCATCGTGGCCCCGTGAAGGGTGTATTTTTTTTGTTTGATAAACACCAATCCACACAGCAAAGCAACGGATGCTGCTGTATTGATTACCGCATTAAGGTGGGGTAAAAAATATACCCAGTCTCCCAGAGAAGTAACCTTTGCTGGCATAAATAACAATACGGCAACTGCAATGGGAATAGCAACAGAAATACCGATAATCCACTTTCTCACTTTCGCCTCTTGCTGATCAGCAGGCAGATTATTCTTCTTTTCCATGGAGTAAAATTTTTGTTTCTAACATCAATAAGTCAACTTCCTCGCGGGAAGTTCCGCTATAATACCCCCGGATTCTTCCCAAATCATCAACTAAGATAAATTTATCGCTATGCACAAAATTATCTGCAATTCCGTTTCCATCCAAAGTAGGAAGTACAAAACCACACCTGGCCAACCTATAGGTATCCAATTTAGGGCCAGATAAAAAATGCCATTTGCCAGATATGGCGTGGTGCTTTTGGGCGTATTCTTTCAATAACTCAGGGGTGTCGTATTCAGGGTCAATACTAATAGACATGAGTTGTACCTGAGGATCATCACGAAAATGATCATTGACCCGTTCCATTTCTTTGGACATGATGGGACATATGCTAGGGCAAGAGGTGAAGAAAAAATCAACTATGGTAATCTTGCCTTGCATATCAGCCCTTCCTATGGTCTTTTCATCTTGATTGGTAAATGCAAACTCTGGGATGTAATGCTGGGTGGTATCTGCTACTGGGCATTCCTCAAAAGGCTTTTCCACCCCTTTTTCAAAAAAAATGGGTAAATCGTATTCATTCTTCCCGAAGCTCTTCAAAAATAAGAAGATCAACACGGGTACCATCAGGATACATACCAGTACCAGGCCTTGTAAAATTCGTAAACCACGCATAGTATCATGATAACAAAAAATTAGGTTGAAGTGATTTGCTTCAACCTAATTTTTTTTTGTTTAGGGATGATTTACCAGCGCATCATGAAAATGTCCGTTCCTTCTTTCATCAAGGTAATGACCAACCAGACCAAAAAGATGAGGGGCACAATGATGGCATAAAACAAGGGCTTAGCCTCGTCTCCTAAGTGCATAAATACCATCATGATATACTTCGCTTTCCAAATGGTCAGCAAAAGGAAAAGTACGTAAAGCAAAAGCCCACGATCCATGGTAAATGCCATGATAAATTCTGCAACGGTTATAGCGAGTAGAATAAAGGCTGTTTTCCAGATTTTTTTAATCTTCTCCTCATTTCTAGGAGCAACCTCAAGTGTTGATTTATTTTCTTGAATTTCCATAGTAATCAAGTTTTAAGACTTAAATAAGGTAAAACAGGGTGAAAACGAATACCCAAACCAAATCTACAAAGTGCCAGTAGAGGCCGATTTTTTCTACCATTTCGTAGTGGCCACGCTTGTCATACACACCAACTGCTGCTTGGTAAAAACAAAGGAACAAAAGAAATACTCCAATGGTAACGTGGAACCCATGAAAGCCTGTAATAAAGAAAAAGAGTTGGGCAAAGCCTGGAGGGCCATATTCATTGACCAAAAGATTGGCTCCGAAAACGGACTCCGTAACGTTCTGACCAAGATCGTTTACATAGGTAAGAAGAGAGCCTCCTTCGGTGCCGTGGATAAAGTGAGACCACTCCCAAGCTTGACAGCTCAAGAAGGTTATTCCTCCCAAAAGAGTCCAGAGCATCCATTTAACTACATCGGAGCGGTCATTTCGATGCCCAGCTTCTACGGCCAATACCATGGTCACCGAACTTGCGATCAACACAAAGGTCATGATTCCCACAAAAATCAATGGGGCATGCACTCCATGGAGAAAAGGAACCGCCTCAAACACCAATTCAGGGATGGGCCAATATTCATTAGAACCCACAAAAGATTCCGCAGGTCCTGCATAAGCCGGATAACTTACGCGTATGGCCAAATAGGTTATCAAGAAGGCGGCAAAGGTGAAGATATCGGAGAGTAAGAAAAACCACATCATAAGTTTTCCATAGCTCGCCTTAAGGGGCTCATGTCCTCCCCCCCAAGTGCCTCTTTTTGAGCTTACTCCTATAGCAGTAGAATGCGCAGACATAGTGTTTGAGTATACTGGGTTATTTTTAATGATTCATTTGTAAAAACAAAAACAAGTACAGCCATAAGCCACCTAGAAAATGCCAATAGGTAGTAGCCATTTCTAGGGTATCTAAGGCCTTCGCGTGCACTTCCATTCTGAAAGTCGAAATTAGCACAATAATCAGAAATATCACACCGCTAATCAGGTGAACTGCGTGCAATCCTGTAAAAACATACAAGAAAGAACCAGCAGGATTTCCTACAAAGAAAACTTGCCGATCTACCAATGCTACCCAGCTGTACCATTGCCCTACTAAAAAGGCAATACCAAAGAGGAGGGCAAAGATCATCCCGATTCTCAGACTTAAGAAGTTATCCTTTTTCGCGGAATAGTAGGCCCATTGCATGGCTATAGAACTGATAATCACCAAGGCCGAAGTAAGCCAGAAGATTTCCGGAAGCTCATATTCCAACCAATTTCCCTCCGCCTGCCTTACGATATACGCACTGGTCAAGGCTGCAAAAATCATCACCACAGTCACCAAAAACAACCAAAGAGCGAATTTCTTTGGATGCATACTGATAGGTTGATCAACAATATCGATATACTTTAATTCTTTTTCCATGGTTTAAGGAAGCTTATCCAATAAGTAGGCAATCTGAACTACGGGCAAATAAATAAAAGACCCAAACATAATTTTCAAGGCTGATTTACGAGAACAGTCTCGCATCAAAGAAAAAGTTTGAGCCAAAAACAACACTCCACAAACCGTGGCCACTATACCTGAATTCAATCCCACCAGACCAAAGTAGCTTGGTAAAAGACCTAATGGTAACAGAAAGAGCGTATAAATCATGATTTGAATGGCAGTATTCAAATCCTGACCTCCCCCACTGGGAAGGAGCTTAAATCCTGCACGCTTATAGTCTTCGTCACTTACCCAAGCAATGGCCCAGAAGTGTGGAAACTGCCAAATGAATTGAATCCCAAAAATAATCATGGCCTCGTAGGTAATCGCTCCCGTAGCAGCAGTCCACCCCAATAATGGAGGCATGGCTCCCGGTATAGCACCTACAAATACGGCTATAGGCCCTATTTTTTTTAGTGGTGTGTACGCAAATACATACAATACCATACTCAATACCGCTAGAAAAGTAGTCAGCGGATTGGTAAATATCCATAGCAAGGCTAGACCTGACCCAGCAATGGTAAGGGTAAACCAATAGGCTTCTTGCAAGGAGATGACTTGAAGAGGAAGTGGCCTTAGTTGGGTTCTCTCCATGAGGGCATCCAAGTCCCTTTCCATTATTTGATTGGCAGCTCCAGAGGCTCCAGAGATAAAAAATCCACCTAAAATCAATCCTACAAAACTAGGCCAGCCAAAACTCACTCCCCTATCCCCTAAAATAAAACCAAAGGCAGCAGAGAATGTAACTAAAGCAGAAAGACGAAATTTCAAAAGCTCGGAATAAGCTTTTATCCTTGGTAGTAAAGCAGAAGCAGACGTTAAATTAACAGTCTTCATGAATGCGTAATGATTTCTTTTCGTTCCACTTGCTCTTTGATTCTTACAATCAAAAAGAATTGGATTCCTAATATGACAGAGCCTACCAACAAGTGAATTGGTTGAAGGTAAGCGGGTATACCAAAATAAGCCATGCCTATTCCTGTGGCTATTTCAACAAGAACTAGAACTCCCAAAACAAAATTCCAAAAGTGGAGTGCAGATCCTCTAGGAATGTATTGGAAGGCCCATCGGAAATACAAACCATGAATGAGCAACAAAAAGAGAGAAAAGGAACGATGGATTAAGAAAACTATACCCGAACGCTCCACCCATTCTTCTCGAAGCAAATTACCCAAGGAAAAGGCGACGCTATCAATAGCTTCACGAACCTGGGTTCCTAACAATACTTGAACTAACATCGCAAGCATGCCTAGCAATAGGCTCCAAAATACTTTTTTTGGAATACTTCTACCTTGTTTATTTGGAGCTAGGATTCTTGCTGATCGGTATTGACCATAAAGAATTATGCAAACCAAAAGCAAAGCAAGAAGCATGTGGAAGGTAATGATACCAGGAAGTAGATTGGTAGATACTACAATGGAACCAATCCAGCCCGTGAATACCACAACCACAACTGCTAGAAAAGATGTTAGGGGTATCCATTTGTCTACCGACCACAAGAATAAGGATTTGTAGCAGGTAAAAACAATCAAAATCCCAATTACAACACCAATCAGTCGATTGATGTACTCGATCCATGTCTTGGCAGCATTAAACTCTTCTTCCACTTGGATGGATTTATCCGTGGCAAGTTGATGGGCGGATTCGTGAAATCCTAAGTTGTCAAGTATTGCTATAAACCTTTCGTTTTTAGCCAAGCGTTTTTCAAGATATATTTCTTGATAGTTAGCAGGAAGTTGGTCCACAGAGGTGGGGGGGATTACCGAACCAAAACAGGCAGGCCAATCGGGGCAACCCATTCCAGAGCCTGTACTCCTAACAATTCCTCCAACCAGAATGAGAAAATAAACAGCTACCACCGTAATTCCAGAATAACGATGGAAGCTGTTTAAACTTCTATTAATGTTTGGATTCATTGGCTACCAATACCTCTGCTTCATCCTTCATGATTTCCAATTCCACTTTGACAAGCTCTTGCTCGTGAGGAAGATTGGATTCTGGGGTCTGAGAAAGAGGTACCGTTTGTGGAATAAAGTCCTGAGCTGCACCGGGCTTGGAATAATCGTAAGGCCAACGGTATACCGTTGGAATTTCTCCTGGCCAATTGCCATGTCCCGGATGGATTGGAGTAGTCCACTCAAGGGTATTGGAATTCCATGGATTAGGAGTAGCCTTTCTACCTCTGTACATACTATAGAAGAAATTGAACAAGAAGATTGCCTGTGCTGCAAAGGTTAGGATGGCAGCAACAGATACAAACATGTTCAAATCGGTATAGGTATTGGAGAATTCAAAATTGGTCCAAGAGTAATAGCGTCTTGGGAAACCTGCTATTCCAATGTAGTGCATGGGGAAGAATACCAAATACACGCCCACGAAAGTCAACCAGAAATGTATGTATCCCAACTTAGCATCCATCATACGCCCAAACATTTTTGGGAACCAATGGTAAATACCAGCCATCATACCAAAGAAGGAAGCTGATCCCATCACCAAGTGGAAGTGAGCTACTACAAAATAGGTGTCGTGCAATTGAATATCTATGGCCGAATTGCCCAAGAAAATTCCTGTTAAACCTCCAGAAATAAAGAAGGAAACCAAAGCGATAGAAAACAACATGGCTGGAGTGAAAATCAAATTGCCTCTCCAAAGGGTAGTCAGGTAGTTGAAGACCTTCACTGCAGAAGGTACTGCGATGATTAAGGTCAAAAACATAAAGATAGATCCTAAGAAAGGATTCATTCCAGACACAAACATGTGGTGAGCCCACACGATGAAGGAAAGAACAGTAATTCCTAGCAAGGAAATGACCATGGCCTTGTATCCAAAGATGGGCTTGCGGGAATTGGTTGCTATCACTTCAGAAGTAATACCTAATGCAGGTAGCAAAACAATATACACTTCTGGGTGTCCTAAAAACCAGAATAAATGCTGGAACAATACCGGGCTACCTCCTGTATTGGGAAGCGCCTCTCCAGCTACATAGATATCTGCCAAATAAAACGAAGTACCAAAGCTTCGATCAAATACCAGCAAGAGGGCGGCTGCAAATAATACTGGAAAAGATAATAATCCAATCACAGCTGTCAGGAAGAATGCCCAAATGGTAAGTGGAAGTCTTGAAAAAGACATTCCTTTGGTACGAAGATTAATTACTGTAGTAATGTAATTGATCCCTCCTAGCAAGGAAGAAACAATGAAAAAGGTCATGGAAATTAACCATAAGGTCATTCCCAATCCAGACCCAGGAATAGCTTGTTCCAAAGCAGATAGTGGAGGATAAACTACCCAACCCCCACCAGCAGGACCAGTTTTAATAAACAAAGAAATAAACATGATCACACTGGAAAGGAAGAAAAACCAGTAGGAAAGCATGTTCATAAATCCAGAAGCCATGTCTCTCGCTCCAATTTGAAGCGGAATAAGGAAGTTAGAAAAGGTGCCACTCAAGCCTGCTGTCAATACAAAGAATACCATGATGGTTCCGTGCATGGTCACCAAGGCCAAGTAAAAAGTTGGGTCAAGTTTTCCTGCTTCATCAATCCAACCTCCCAAAAGAGGTCTTAGGAATTCCAGATTCATTTCAGGAAATCCCAACTGCAACCTAAATAGAGTAGAAAGAAGCCCTCCGATGATAGCCCAAAAAATTCCAGTAATCAAGAATTGCTTCGCTATCATTTTATGGTCCGTACTGAAAATGTACTTCGTTATAAAACTATCGTGGTGCTCATGGTCATGATGATCATGAACTTCCGTTTCGTGATGTGCAACTGTTGCTGTAGCCATACCTTCTATTTTTTATTTATTACTATCGCCTAATTGAATTCCTGCAAGCTCTTTAGATTCAGGATTAATTCCCTCAGCCAAGGCTGGGTTTTGCTGAATAAAAGATTTCTGTTCTGCCAACCACTTTTGATAAGCTGCTGGCTCCACCACTTCAATCACTTTTTTCATAGAAAAGTGTCCACGCCCACAGATTTCTGTACAAGCGATTTCGTATTCAAAATTGGGGTCTTTCAGTTCTGCTCTCATCTCCTCGGTTGTTTTGGTTGGTACAAACCAGAAGCGAGTAGGCATTCCTGGCACTGCGTCCATTTTCAAACGCATGTGTGGGGCATACACCGAGTGTAATACGTCTCTGGCTCTAATTTTAAAGAGCACAGGTTCACCTTTAGGAATCACCACTTTTGGAGATGGAAAATCATCTAAAGAATTTTTATCAGAAAAATCAATTCCATGAGAATTAGAAGCGTTGATTAATCGATAATCGTAATCTCCCAATACATTATCCTTACCAGGATAACGAACGTCCCAAGCAAACTGGTAACCCATGATTTCAACTACATGAGCTTTCTCTGGCGCAGGAGCAGTGATATCTGACCATGCCATCCATCCAGAGATCACCAAACCGGCCATCACCACTCCAGGGACTGCAGTCCAAATGATCTCTAGTTTGTGGTTTTCAGGATAAAAACTTGCCTTTCTCCCCTCTTTGTATTGATACATGTAAGGAAACAAGAAGAGTAAGACGTGAGTAATGAGAAATACAATTCCCGTTACCGCTGTAGTTATCCAAAATAATTGATCTGTAATTACTCCATGCTCAGAAGCCAAAGGCAATTGGTAATTGTCAAACTCTTTGATGGAATACCAGAACATCAAAATGCCTGAGCCCACCAAAAACAATACAAATAACAGGGCATTTACCTTATTACTTCCCGTAGCAATTTTCTTATCCGAACCTTTGACTACAGATACCAAGGTTTGAATTCTGAATACCATCCAAACCAAGGAAAGTAACAAAACAACCCCAACTCCAATTAGAAATCCGTACATATTCTATTTTTTTCTAATAAATGATTAAATATGATGATGATAACTTTCTTCAAGCATCGGGTGATTTTTGGCTATCAAGTTACTTTTTGCCAGACCTCCAAGCACTACCAACGCCACCGCTGACCCGTAGACGAGGAACATTCCTACTTCTACCAAACCTATTCCTCCATTGTGTCCAAGGGTACCCGGTTGTACCATCAGGGTGAAATCAATCCAATGACCCACAAGGAGCAAAGAACACACTAATTTTAAGAACACTCCATGTCTTTTAGCGTCTCTAGTCATTAAAACTAAGAATGGTAAGAAGAAGTTTAATCCTAGATTGACAAAAATAAATGGACCATATACATCGCTGCTAAGACGCTCCACAAAGTAGACACTCTCCTCAGGAATATTTGCATAATAAATCAAAAGGAATTGGGAAAAGAATAAGTATGTCCAGAAAACTGAAAATCCGAAAACGAACTTACCTAAGTCATGCACATGGTTTTCGTTGACCATTTCAAGATATCCTCTTCCTTTTAAAAACAGGACCAGTAGAGTCAATGCAGAAAGACCAGATACAAACCAAGAAGCAAAGACATACCACCCAAAAAGAGTAGAGAACCAGTGGGTATCGATAGACATTACCCAATCCCAAGCTGAGACCGAAGAAGATACAGCAAAGAAAACTAGGAAAAAGGCTGCCCAGCTCCTTATCTTGAACCAATGAGAGGTACCTCCCTGTAAATCTTCTTGCTGAGAAAACTGCTTAAACTTGGTAAAGAAAAATACCCAGAAACCAAAGAAAATGATCATTCTAGCAATATAAAAAGCAGGGAATGTTCCTTTTTCCATAGGCCAATAGAAAAACGCGCCTTTACCGTCTATAATTTGATCGTATTGAGGATCATTTTTGTCAAACAAATAGGAGTGTGTCCAGTGGAACAAATCATGATTAGCTACAAAAAATGTTCCTATCATCAACACTGCTGCGAAAGGCAACCAATTTCCAAAAGAAAGCATGACTCGAACTAAAGGAGCAGACCAACCTGCTTGAGCAGCATATTGGATGGCAAAGAAGAATACTCCAATGATGGCAATCCCGGTAAAAAACACATTGTTTATCCAAAGATTTGCATACACCCTTTCGTACCAATGAAAGGCATGACCGGTAGCCTCTCCAGCTTCTTCATGGTGTCCTCCGGTGATAGATAGGACAATGCCAATGCCTAAGAGGATAGCACCCAAGCCCAATACGGTAAGGATTGATTTTTTTATGGAGGAAGAGAAATCAAATCTCTGTTCCAAATTGTAGTGATGTTCGCTGTGATGAGCCATGATTAATTAGCTGGATTTACTTGTGCTACCGCAGTTGAATCCGTAGCTGTACTATCGGCAGCAGCTACAGCTTGACCTTGAATAACTTGTTTGACATAGTGAACAATTTTCCATCTGCTTTCTGCAGGAATTTGAGATCCATGGGCTCCCATTCTACCCTTTCCTTTGGTTATTACATGGAAGATATGACCCTCAGGTAGGTTGACATAGGCTCCTCCCTTCAGATTAGCTACACCACCAATCACCTGACCTGCTTTTCCATCTCCTTCTCCGCCCTTTCCATGGCAAGCGTTACAATATTGTAAATAAAGCTTTTCTCCATCTTTCAATACCTGCTCAGAAGCAGCCACTGGGTTTGCAATAGCAGCGGCTAAAGCTAAGTCTGCTTGGGTCAATCGGTGAGGCAGGTATCCTTGTTTATTTCTAGGGACCGTATTTGCTACCGGCTCTCTCATATTCATTCCATGAGGATTATTCACATTGGAATTGAAAAACTCACCTTTTCCGTCTTCTCTAGTAGATAGCCAAGATCCTTGAGTTTCATCTTTAATTTGAGTCAAGGGCTCGTAAGCCACGGAGTGATACATTTGAGGAGCATATTCTAGCCCTGGATCGTCACCTCCTGCTTTGCATCCTCCCAAAAGGGAAAGAACCAGAGCAGAACCTGTGAAAAGTGATAACGTTGTAATTTTCATATGTCCAGAATTTCTATTCAAAACTTTTTCTATTCACTTCAGTAGCTCCGGAGGAAGTTAAAATGGATTTGATTTTATCCTCTTTCAAGCTGGTATTGTTGGCTAAATCAATGGCCATGATGTGCTTATCGTCCGTACTTCTAACATCAAAAATCCTCGGTTGAGCCCAAGGTTTAAGGTTGGAAGTAATCAAAAATACGCCCACCATTCCAAAGGCAGCCAGAAGTACTGTCATTTCAAAGGAAACAGGAACAAAGTCTGGAAAGGCAGCATAATTCTTACCTCCTATGATCATAGGCCAGTCAAATTTCATCATATAAAATTGCATGGTAAGCGCCAAGCTTGTTCCCAACATTCCAAAAAGAAATGCTGCGATAGGTAGTTTACTTCTCTTGTACCCTAATGCGTGTTCTAAACCATGCACGGGATAGGGAGAATACACCTCGTGAATTTTCACTCCACTTCCTCTAACTTTTTCAACAGCATGAAGCAATACGTTTTCATCGACGTACACTCCCAAAATAAAATGTGTATCTCTTTCCATAATTATTTGTGTGCTTTTTCAGAAGTAGATTTCAATACAGACTTCACTTCTGCCATGTTGATCACTGGGAAAAACTTGGCAAATAGGAAGAAGAAGGTAAAGAAGACACCGAAGGTAAATAGGTACACTCCCACGTCCGCCCATGATGGATAAAACATGGCCCAGGAAGAAGGAAGGTAGTCTCGGTGTAGTGAGGTTACAATAATAACAAATCGCTCAAACCACATTCCAATGTTCACCACCAAGGACAAAAGGAAGGTAGCAACAATGGAGGTTCTAATTTTCTTGATCCAGAATAGTTGTGGAGAGATTACGTTGCAGGTCATCATGGACCAATAGGCCCACCAGTAAGGACCTGTAGCCCGGTTAATAAAGGCATACTGCTCTGCATCTACTCCAGAATACCAGGCGATGAAAAATTCAGTAATGTAGGCTATACCTACTATAGAACCTGTAATGATGATTACGATATTCATCAACTCGATGTGCCCAATAGTAATGTAATCTTCCAGCTTATATACCTTTCTCGTGATAATCATCAAGGTAAGTACCATGGCAAATCCAGAGAAGATCGCACCGGCAACAAAGTAAGGAGGGAAGATCGTGGTATGCCAACCTGGAATCACCGAAGTAGCAAAGTCAAAGGATACAATGGTATGCACAGAAAGTACTAGAGGCGTGGCTAGACCTGCCAATATTAAAGATACAGATTCGTAACGCATCCAAGTTTTGGCAGCGCCATCCCATCCGAAGGAAAGTGCACCGTATATTTTTCTACGTAATCCCGTAGCTCGGTCGCGAATGGTAGCAAAATCAGGAATTAATCCTATGTACCAAAACACCAAGGAAACGGAAAAATAGGTTGAAATCGCAAACACGTCCCACAAAAGGGGAGAGTTAAAATTTACCCACAAGGATCCATAGGTATTGGGCAAGGGCAAGGCCCAATAGGCACCTACCCAAGGTCTGCCCATGTGAATCACAGGAAACATGGCAGCACATATTACCGCAAAGATGGTCATCGCCTCTGCTGCACGGTTGATGGAAGTTCTCCACTTTTGTCTAAACAAGAGCAATACTGCAGAGATTAGGGTACCTGCGTGACCAATACCTACCCACCACACGAAATTGGTGATGTCCCAAGCCCAACCTACAGTTTTGTTGAGACCCCAGATGCCTATCCCTTCCCATAGGGTAGTCAATAGGGCAATGGAACCAAGAGCCAATACACTGGCAGCGGTAAGGAAGGCCATGTACCACAATTTACTTGGCTTACCTTCTACCTGTCGTGACACGTCATGTGTCACGTCGTGGTAAGTTTTACCACCGGTAACTAAGGGCTGGCGAACGGATGAAGTAACCTGCATAAGGAATAAATAGTATGATTACGCTTCGTTTTTCTCTTTATTTCTGATTTTGGTGAAGTACCAAACGTTAGGACTAACGTTGATCTCCTCAAGCACATGGTAGGCTCTTTCTTCACCCACTTGTTTGCTTGCATCGTCTGATTCCTCAATTTTCAATAACTTGGACACCTTGCTTGATGGATCATTCATGTCTCCAAATACCAAAGCATCGGTAGGACAAGCTACAGCACAAGCCACGTTGATTTCTCCATCTACCAAGGTTCGTTTTTCGCGCTTGGCAGTCAGTTTACCCGCTTGGATACGCTGCACGCACATGGAGCATTTCTCCATAACTCCTCTAACCCTTACGGTCACATCAGGATTCAACACCATTTTACCCAAGTCATCGTTTTGAGTGATATTGACTCCAGCAAAATCTTTATTGTCATGGTATTTGAACCAGTTGAACCTACGCACCTTGTAAGGACAGTTGTTGGCACAATAACGAGTACCAATACACCTATTGTAGGTCATTTGATTGAGGCCTTCAGAAGAGTGGGTAGTCGCAGCCACCGGACAAACCGTCTCACAAGGAGCGTTGTTACATTGCTGGCACATCATGGGCTGGAAAGTAACCTCAGGATTTTCTGCTGCTATTTCCAAACCGCTTAGATCATCGGCTGCCGCATCAGAGGAATAGTATCTATCAATTCTTATCCAAGCCATCTCTCTGCGGTTGAGCACTTCTTGCTTACCAACTACAGCCACGTTGTTTTCAACTTGACAGGCTACGGTACAAGCACCACAACCGATACATGAGTTCATGTCAATGGCCAGACCCCAATGGTGTTGGCTATATTTGTGCCCATTCCAAAGGGAAATTTTGGAAGGCTTTACAAATTCCCCGTCTTTATATATTTCAGGCTTGTACCTACCGGCAGAAGCATCTTTTTTGTACTCGGCCAAAGTAGCTTCTTGAATCACATTTTCACGAGCCATAAAGGTCTGGTGCGTTTGTGTTCTCGCAATTTTATAGGACTCTTCCGTCACAGCTACTTCAACTTTGGAAGTAAGCTCGTAGGAAACAAACCCCTTGGCGCTTGTTAGCAAGTCGTAAGCATTTACACCTACCCCATTGGCTACCTTGCCTGCCTTGGTACGACCATAACCTAGAGCTAGACCAAAGGTATCGTAGGCTTGTCCAGGCTGAACCAAAATAGGTACTTGAATAGATTTCCCGTTCACCGTTAAGGTAGCTTTCTTGGTATTTTCTTCGACCATAGTGACCCCATTCTCAGAGGCCCACTTTTGCGAAACGGTCAGGTAGTTGTCCCAGGTAGCTTTGGTGATAGGATCTGGCATCTCTTGCAGCCAAGGATTGTTGGCAAAAGTTCCGTTTCCAATACCCACTTTGGCATAGACCACTAGTTCAGCTCCTGCATTGGACGCCTGATAGGATTTGGAAACCTCTGCAGCAGCGGCAGTTACATTCCCAACTGGAGCAACAATACTAGGCTCGGAAGTCGTGCTCATTACTCCATTGAAAAGTGACCTATCCCAAAATTCTTGGAAACTAAGTCCAGTTCCCCAGGTTGGAAACAAGGTACTGTTCCACTGCGCTTGAAGATAGTCAAAATAAGAAGTTGTAGATCCCGCCCATGTCAAGAAAGAATCTTGAGCCTGACGGGTGTTAAACAAAGGCGAAATGGTAGGTTGAGACAAGGAATATTGTCCTTTTTTAGGCTGAAAATCATTCCAAGACTCTAAGAAATGATGATCTGGCGCTACAATTTGTACCAAAGAGGAGGTTTCATCTAAGGTACCGTTAGTAGCAATACTTAGTTTGGCTTTGGCAATTACTGCCGCAATATCTGCACCTCTAGGATGATCGTAGACTGGGTTACAGTTGTAGAAAATAACTCCACCTACACTCCCCGATTTCAATTCGGTAATGAATTGATCCATTCGGGTATCGTTACCCTTTCTGTAGTAGACAGGATTAGAAAAATCCACGGTTGCTCCATTGTTACCGAGCAATTCATTTATCGCATGAATAATGACTTGAACATGGGGATCATTGGAACCTGATATTACAAGAGAAGCACCTTTGGAATTCCAAAGTTCGTTAGCAGCTTGATCTAAATGAGCTACCTCCACCTTTGAGGCAGATACCGTAGCTAGTCCTGCTTTGGTAGCAAGTGCATTGTAAAGTGCTAGTACTGCCAATCCAGATTGAGAAACTTTTATTGGAGTGCGGTAATCTGCATTTGCCCCAGTCAGGGAAAGATTGGATTCAAACTGGAAATGCTTAGACATTTCAGGTTTTTCCTTGGTAATTTTTCTAGTCTTTGCATAAGCCCCTGCAAATTCAATTGGGGAAATCCAAGTTCCCAAGAAATCTGCCCCGAAAGAAACGATGGTCTTTGCTTTATCAAAATGGTAAGAAGGAATGATTCCTTGACCATAGAAAAGTTCGCTTGCCTTGTGAATTCCAAAATTGGAAATAGCGTCATAAGCTACCACTTCTGCACCCCCAAAGGCTGCACTAAATTCTTGCAATACCTTTTCTGTGCTTGGAGAAAGAAGCGTATTGGTTACAATTTTGATTGCTCCGGCTGAAGCCAAACTCGCCTTTACTTGGGCATCTACTTTTTCCCAATCGGAAGCAGCCCCAGAAATCATGGGCCCTACCAGACGTTGCTTATCGTACAAGGAAAGTACAGACGCTTCAACCAAAGCATTGACTTTTCCCTTGGTAATAGGAGATAGTTCGTTGCCGTCAATTTTGATAGGGCGACCTTCTCTGGTCTTCACCACTACGGCAGCATAATCGCCACCTGAAGAAAACGTAGAGGCGTAGTAGTTTGGAATGGAAGGATTGATGTCTATCGGCTTATTGACATAAGGAATGGCCTTGCGCACTGGAGTTTCGCAGGCGGCCAAAGAGGCTGCTGCCAAACTAAAGCCCATCAGCTTAAGGAAGTCTCTTCGAGAAGCAGTTCCGTCTTCGTTTAGTGCACTTGGCAATTCGGTAAACTCACTGTCGGCATGCTTTACATAGCCTGGATCATTGCTTAGTTGCTCGAGCCCTTTCCAGTATGTTTTTTTAGTTTCCTTCATTTTTATTTCTAGGAATGAATTTTCAAATGGTTACGGAATTAATAATGGCACTTGGCGCATTCTAATCCTCCGATGTCTTTTGCTTTTAGCGCATCTTTAGAGGAAGCATGTAACTGCACCAATTTGTCGTAATAGGCATTGCCTTCGGTGGCAATTTCCGTTTGCCTGTGGCAATCGATACACCATCCCATGGTTAAGGTGCTGTGCTGTGCCACCACTTCCATTTCTTGAATAGGGCCATGACAAGTTTGACATTCGATGCCTCCCACGGCTACGTGCTGCGCATGGTTGAAATAGGCCAAATCAGGTAGATTGTGAACCCTCACCCACTCAATAGGCTGGTTGTTATCTACTGCATTGTATATCTTTTGGATTTCTAGTGAAATTCCTTCTTTGCCCCCCACATTTTGTATATGGGTGTGACAATTCATACAAATATTGGCAGAAGGAATGTTAGCAGATTTTCCAATTTCTACTCCCGTGTGGCAATACTGACAGGCGATTTCGTATTGCCCTGCATGCAAGGCATGAGAGAAGGCAATGGGTTGGGCTGGTGCGTAGCCCTGCTGAACCCCAACGCCGTAGAGTCCGTCAATCGCAGATTTGGCCACAAAAGCTACAACGAGTGCAGTAACTATAATAATAACCGCATCGCTTTTGAGAATTTTTGAAAAATTAGTTTTTTGGGAAACAAAGTCCTTATCATCTTCAGGCAAATCTTGTTTTTGAATGTAATTGGTCAAAACTCGAATAATCAATCCGAGTACGATTAAAATAAGAACCAATACAAACACCAAAACACCTAAAATAATAGCTAGGTATTCGTTGGGAATTCCTCCTCCTGCAGCTGGAGCAGCTTGATCTCCCGCAGGAGCTCCAGCAGTAGCAGCAGCGGCCGGATCTACCTTGTCACCGTGCTCGATGTAGGACAATAAATTATTTATATCTCCATCACTCAAAAACTCATGGGATGGCATGACGGTGTTGTTGTACTCCTTATACAATGCCGTAGCATACGCATCCCCAGAAGCAATGACTGCCTGGGAGTTTCGGATAAACTTTGTTGCCCAGGCAATAGATTGTCTGTCGGTAATTCCTCTCAGGGCAGGACCAACGTTTTTCTGATCAAGCTTGTGACATTGCTTGCAATTGGCGTTAAATACAGTCTTACCTGCAGCAATTGCCTCATCACTGCTTGCCACTGCTGGATCAGCCGCATAAACGGAAGTTCCCACCAACATGAAAAACAGCACTGCCAGTGTCGGGAAATTCAGCGAAATTCCTACTAACGAGCGTTTGGAAAACATAGTATAGCTAATTATGGATGTAACGGTACTCTTTTACCCCTGCAAAGGTAGTATCGGAGGTTAATTTTTCAAACTTGAAATAGGTATTCTGAATTTGAATTGGGAGAATGTTTTTAATCAACTAGTAAGCTGTTTTTCAATAGATTACAGCGGTTTTTTAGGTAAAAATATTATTTAGAATTATTATAAATAGTATTTTTTTCAAGTTCGCACTACCCTTCCAATTAAAGGACTGTTTTTTTTCTCAACTCCTATCCCCCAATCCTCCCTGTAGTATAAGGTAAACGGGTTATCTAACTCCTCATTTGCAACTCGACCATACTATAAAAACAAGTCCGATTTAAATCCCTCCACCTAAAACTCTTCGAAGCCATTTGTAGAAGAAAAGATTATCCCTAAATTCGCATTCCCTTTAGGTCGCGTGGTCGAGTGGCTAGGCAGAGGTCTGCAAAACCTCGTACAGCGGTTCGAATCCGCTCGCGACCTCCACCCAAAAGCACTTCTGTAGAAGTGCTTTTTTTATTTTCTACCACTTAAAAATCTATTTTTTTACTTCCTGACCTACCCACTCCAATACATAAAAAAAACGCCAGCTGGGCTGGCATTTTTATCTTTGAGTGAAGTAAAAATTACTTCTTACCTTCCATTTTCTCTTTCAATTCTGCCAAAGCATCAATATCTCCTAGCGTAGATTTCTCTGCCGCATTGGGAAGCTCCGCACTTACTTCTTCTTTCTTTTTAGAAGTTGCTGCAGCTTTTTTAGGTGCCTTGGCCTCTTCTTTGAAAGTTGCTGTATAGGAAAGAACGATTCTCTTGTCGTCTTTGGAAAACTCAGAAACTTTAAAGTCTAGCGTTTCTCCGACTTCTACTTGAGTCCCATCCTGCTTTTCAAGGTTTTTCACCGTAGCAAAGCCTTCTAGTCCATAGGGAAGTTCGAGCACGGCACCTTTATCGTTCTTAGAATTGATGGTGCACTTATGAACAGACCCTACAGGGAACAAGGTCTCGAAAGTATCCCAAGGATTTTCTTCCAATTGCTTGTGGCCCAAGGCCAATTTTCTATTCTCCACGTCAAGCTCCAAGACAGCGACATCAAGTTCATCTCCTACCTTTACAAATTCAGAGGGATGCTTGATTTTTTTAGTCCAGGATAGGTCAGACACGTGTACCAAACCATCGATACCCTCTTCCAATTCTAAGAAAAGGCCAAAGTTGGTCAAGTTACGTACCACTCCCTTGTGCTTAGTTCCTGCTGCATATTTGGTAGCCATGTCTCCTTTGGTCCATGGATCTTCAGTAAGTTGCTTGATGCCCAAAGACATCTTGCGCTCCTCTTTGTCTAGCGTGAGCACTACTGCTTCTATCTCAGATCCTACCTTGACAAAATCAGCTGGATTTCTCAAATGCTGAGACCAACTCATTTCAGACACGTGAATCAATCCTTCTACTCCTGGGGCCAATTCTAGGAAAGCTCCGTAATCAGCCACATTCACAATCTTTCCTTTTACTCTAGAACCTACTTCTAGGCTAGATGCCAAGGAATCCCATGGATGAGAGCTCAATTGCTTCATACCCAAGGAAATTCTCTTCTTGTCGTCGTCAAAATCGAGAACGACCACCTGTACCTTTTGATCAAGATGCAAGACTTCCTCAGGATGGTTGATACGACCCCAAGAAATGTCTGTGATGTGAAGAAGACCGTCTACACCACCCAAGTCGATGAATACACCGAAATTAGTCATGTTTTTGATTACTCCTTCGAGCACTTGGCCTTTTTCAAGGTTATTCAAGATTTCAGTTTTTTGCTTCTCTAGGTCTTTTTCGATCAATACCTTGTGAGAAACAACAACGTTATCGTTGGTGTGGTTGATTTTAACCACCTTTACTTCCATTTTCTTGCCTACATAGATATCGAAATCACGAATAGGCTTCACGTCAATTTGAGAACCAGGTAAGAAAGCCTCTACTCCGTAGATATCTACGATCAGACCTCCCTTGGTTCTTCTCTTCACAAGACCTTCAATGATGCTGTCTTTTTCTAACGCACCTTCAATATCTTGCCATGCTTTTACAATCTTGGCTTTTTTACGAGAAAGGATCAATTGACCCAAGGCATTTTCTTGTTCTTCAATAAATACCTCCACTTCGTCGCCGGGCTTGATACTGGCTACATCTCTAAATTCAGAAAGAGGAACCAATCCATCAGACTTAAATCCAATGTTGATGATTACGTCTTTGTCATTGACACCAACTACTACTCCTTTGATGACTTCCTTTTCTGTAATTTCACTCAATGTACCTGCATACATCGCTTCCATCTGAGCGCGTTGCTCTTTGGAATAGCCTTCTCCGAACCCTTTGGTACCGAAGTTTTCCCAGTTAAATTCTTTTGTACTAGACATACCTTAATTTGACTCTGATATCCAACTTCCTAAGAGTCATCAGGAAGTTGATTTTAGGTTGAAAATCGGCGCCTTGAATTTTTCAAAACACCCCATTCACTCGAAGGGACTGCAAAGGTAGCTATTTTCTTTAATTTCCTCTTCCTTTGATAGAAATTTAACTTAGGATCCTTCCTCGCCTGCTCAAGCTATCGTATTTTAGGTGTCTGAAAGACAAAAAAAGCCCCAAAACGTTTGGGGCTTGCAAGCAAAGAGTGAATGGATAATTATAGCATCAAAGGTAAGACCTAAAACGAAATGATCAAGGTATTTCAGTGGATATATACTGCTTATTCCGCGCTCATCTTTGCTACGCTAATGATGATTTTTGGGCTTTTCATCCTGATTCCTCTGGTCCTACATCCCAAAGGAGATCGCATTTCCTTCTTTTTTATTCGATTATGGGCAGGAGGATGGGCTTTTTTATCAGGTATTCGATTTGAAGTTCATGGACAAGAAGTCGTAGAACGTTCTACCCCCTACATCTATATCTTCAATCATAGGTCATTTATAGATGCCCCACTTATTGCCCTGGTCATTACCCAAAGAATTCGTGCCATTGGCAAAAAGGAACTCACCAAAATTCCAATTTTTGGATTGGTAGTTAGCAAATTGGCCGTTTGGGTAGACCGTAGTGATCCTGAATCTCGTAAAGCAAGCTTAGAAAAACTCATTCTTATCCTTCGAAAAGGGATTTCTGTGGTAGTATCCCCTGAAGGCACCCGCAACAATACCCCTGAAACCCTTTTGCCCTTTCATAAAGGGGCATTCCTCCTTTCCATAGAGACCCAAACCCCCATCATAGAAATTGCCGTCCTGGGAGCAGATCACTGCATGAAGAGGGGCTCATTGCTCCTTCGTCCCGGAAAAATCAAGGTGTATTTTTCTAAGCCTCTGCTTCCTCCTGCTCCTAGCACAACTGCCGTAGAAGAGTTTAGCACAATATGCAGGAATAGACTAGAAGCTATGATCCTGGCTCACGAGTAGCCGAAGAGCCTTCTTCTGCAAAGATCGCTCGCGTGAGGTCTTCAAAGATGACATACAAGACCAAGAAGGTCAAAGGGAAAGTAAGCAAAATTCCAATTCCCAAAAAAAGGATGCCTAAAAGATTGATCCCTAATAAAATCAAAAGTAAGGAGAAGAATTTCCACCAATTTCTGGTAATCAGCTTCCTACTCCACTCCATGGCTGTCCAAGGATCAAGCCCTCCAAAAAGTCCCATCAGGGTGGCAAACATGTAGGCTACACCTAAATATATTCCAGGCACAATCAAGGCAACTAATCCCATGGCAATCAATACTTGGGTCAGTAAGGAGATAAAAACCAAGGGTATCCAAAATCGAAAGCCTCCAAAAAAATCCATGTATTTAACCTCAACTTGCCTACTGATTTTATTGGCCACCAAATAAAATCCTGCATACAAGGGTGGGGCCAAGGCCACACTATACACAATCATGTATTGTTCTGCGTAGATCACTACCAATCCTTGAATGGACAGGATCAGCAACATAAATAAGGTAAATAAAAAGACCTCAGTGGTATACATATGCCATGCCTTAGCAAAAGAGGCTTTTATATCTACCTCCACGGGAACAGTAAGCAGGCGATGAATACGTTCGGAACTCATGTTTACTTCGTAAATGCTTCTAGAATATCGTGCTTGGTAATGATATGGATATTATCCAAGGTATCCCTAACCAAAACTGCCTTTTCTTTTTCTACCATGGAAGAAAGTACATCCAAACTGGAATCCAGGGCCACAAACTTCATGGAAGCCTCCATGACCTCATCTACTTGTGCATCCTTAAGTTGGGGGTTTTCAATGATCTTCGATAAAAGCTTATTGTCTGTCAGGCTACCCACTACTTCTTCCCCATCCAGCACGGGGATTTGGGAAATGCTCTTTCCATTCATTAAACCAATCGCTTCCTTTACAGAATCAGTTTTTTTCACAGAAAGCAAATGATAGCTTCCGTTCCGCTGAGCAATAATATCTCTTGCTGTAGCAAAAGTTTTGTCTTCCAAAAATCCATGATTTCTCATCCACTCGTCGTTGTAGACTTTCCCCAAGTAACGGGTCCCATGATCAGGTAGAATAATGACCATGACATCTCCCTCTTTCAAATGTTCCTTCGCATACTCTAAGGCCCCATGTACCGCAGATCCACATGACCAACCTACAAACAGTCCTTCCTCTCTTGCTAGTCTTCGCGTCATTACGGCAGCATCTTTGTCGGTCACTTTGATAAACTCATCGATCAAGTCAAAATCAACATTTTTAGGCAAAATATCTTCCCCTATCCCTTCGGTGAGGTAAGGGTAAATTTCCTTCTCATCAAATATTCCCGTCTCCTTGTATTTTTTGAACACAGACCCGTAGGTATCTAATCCAATGGTCCGAATTTTAGGATTTTGTTCCTTAAGGTACTTGGCCGTACCACACATGGAGCCTCCCGTACCTACCCCCGCGGCATAATGCGTAATCCTGCCCTCCGTATCTTTCCATATCTCAGGGCCTGTGGTTTCGTAATGCGCCTGTGCATTGGAAAGGTTGTCGTATTGATTGGGGTAAAAAGAATTGGGTATTTCTTTATTGAGTTTTCTGGCCACCGAGTAATAAGATCGAGGATCTTCAGGACTTACATGGGTAGGACATACCACAACTTCGGCACCTACTGCACGAAGGATATCGATCTTCTCCTTGGACTGCTTGTCTGCCATGGTAAAAATGCACCTGTAGCCTTTAGCTACTGCTGCCAATGCCAAACCCATACCCGTATTTCCGGAAGTGCCCTCAATGATAGTTCCCCCTGGCTTTAGAATACCCGCTTTTTCGGCATCCTCCACCATCTTGATCGCCATGCGATCTTTCATGGAATTGCCTGGATTGAAGTATTCCACTTTCACCAGCACTTCGCCTTTGATGCCTTTGGAAAGTTTGTTGAGACGAACCATGGGGGTATTGCCTATGGTATCGATGATGGAGTTGTAAATCATATTGGGTTTATAGATGTCCTTTCAAAATTAAGGGAATTTCTTGGGCCAATGGAAAAAGCTGGGTGGTAGAAGCTAAAAAAATCTTCACCTTTTCCGACCTGACTTAAAATTTTCGAAGTCCTTCGAGGCGGACTTATAGTTCTTTAAACTCCAAGCGCTTTAAAATATCAAGACTCACATGCAAAAGCAGGCCAGCAACGACACCTAGTCCCAATACCCCTACGGCCAATCCGTAGACAAATTGCTTGGTGATTGCAAAAAATAGGATTGCAATAAATAGAGA
>VGMU01000036.1 GCA_016866385.1 Bacteroidota bacterium | reverse complement strand
CCTTTCTTTATGGCTATGGTTATTGCTTTGGTCCTCATTATGATTTTCCCCGAGTTATCTTTACTACTTCCCAGGCTATTTGGACTGATGTGATGCCATTTCCTATCCATGCTTCTCAAGTTCCTTTAAGGATTTTCATTCGCCCAGCTTCATGAAAAAAAAGGCACTCATCCTATTTCAAAAAAACCTCATTTTAGGAAAGGTGAAGACTAGGATAGCTGCAGGTGTAGGTGAGGAGAAGGCCTTAGGTATTTACTCCAAATTAGTGGCTCTAACTTACAAGGAGCTCCCTACCGATGTGGCTGAGATTTTTGTATATTTTTCTGATGAAATTCCTCTATTTCACCCAGAAAAAAACCATAGTCTTCGTATTCAATTGGGAAAGGATTTAGGAGAAAGAATGGAAAATGCCGTGGAAGAGGTCATGGCTGCTGGCTGCAAGCAAGTCGTCATCATAGGAACGGATTGTCCCGAACTTAAAGCCCATCATCTTATACAAGCATTCTCCCTGCTAGAGACTGTCCAAGTGGTATTAGGGCCTGCCGAAGATGGAGGATATTATTTGATTGGAATGAATTCTTCTTACCCTTTTTTATTTGATGGGATTTCCTGGAGTACCGATATGGTGTTGGCCCAAACTCTTGAATTGGTGCACGATAATAAATTGAGTTATCACCTTTTACCCACGCTCTATGACTTGGATACGCAGCAGGATTGGGAAAGATTTACCCAAAAGTTTCCATAAAAAGCTTAGGTATAGCTATTGGCTAGCTTATTTTTATTAATTTATTATCCTCTATTCTAGAGAAATCCTTATCCCTAGGTTCTTTAGCGAATGAAACCCCTATTTTACATATTCTCTTTCCTTTTCCTCTTGTATTTCTTCTCTTGGGAAGTACATGCCCAGCAAACAACGGAGACAGCTCGGTTTAAAATTGTGGTGCTAGGAATACAAATTGGTCAAATGACAGCACAAAAAGTAGGCTTTAAGGATTCCATAGCTTACAAAGTGGATAGTCAGGTCAGCTTCTGGTTCTTTGGGGATGTAGATTTGCGATTAAACAATAGAGCTCATTTGGTTGGAGGGAAAATCACCAAGGCTTACTCAGATTCTAAGACCAATAGAGGAAATTTTGCTTCAAAAATCATTTGGAATGGTTCCCAATATTCCGTTGATGCCACTTCTTACAAGTATTCCAATAGATCCGCCCTCCCAGGGCCACATTCTTGGTGCAGTACAAAAATGTTTTTTCATGAGCCTAGCGGAAATGAGATGTTTTTATCTGAAGTATACGGCTTAGCTTCTCCCATAAAAAAAATAGGGACCAACATCTATGAAATAAATCTTAATGGTAATATCACCCAATACCATTACAAAGCAGGAAAACTAGAAAAAATTATGGTCGAAAGTACGATCAAAGATTACCAAGTGCGAAGAATAAATTAAGGTCACTAGGATACTTTCTCTGGTGAGTATTATCTACTATTTCGAGTCAGTTTGATTAATTTTTGTCAAAAGATCCACCAGTCGATTGGCATAGCCCGATTCGTTGTCGTACCAAGCCACTACCTTCACTAGATTTCCCTTGGCACTGCTCAGCGCTTCATCTAGGATGCAGGAATGGGGATCCCCAATGATATCCATGGATACAATAGGATCAGATTCTACTTTCAGGTAACCCTTGAGGTTTGTTGCTGCTGAACTTTTGAAAGCTTGATTTATCTCCTCCGTCGTAACTTCTCGGGATAGGGTCACCACCAAATCGGTGAGGGATCCATCTGGTACTGGAACTCTCATGGCTGAGGCTTCAATTTTTCCTGCTAATGCTGGCATTACCCTATCCAAAGCTTTGCCCGCATTCGTAGTGGTAGGAATGATGGAATAGGCTGCAGCTCTTGCTCTTCTCAAATCTCTGTGGGGAGCGTCGTGTAGGTTTTGATCGTTTGTGTAGGAATGTATGGTAGAGGCAAAACCTCTTTCAATACCAAAATGCTCTTCAAGTACTTTGACCATGGGAGCAAGGCAATTGGTCGTACAGGATGCATTGGAGATGATCTTTTCATTTCCAGTAATTAGGTGATCATTTACCCCCATTACGATCATGGGAATAGTATGGTCTTGGGAGGGTGCAGAGAGGATTACTTTTTTCGCACCTGCCTTTAAGTGCTTGGATGCATCCCCTGTAGAAGTAAACCTCCCTGTGCATTCCAAGACTACATCTATGGCTAATTCTTTCCAAGGGAGTTGTTCAGGCTGAGCGTGTGAGTACAAGGCTATTTTTTTCTGATTTACTCTAAGGAAACTATCCTCTAGCGCAATCTCTGCATCAAATTTTCCATGGATGGAATCATACTTTAGTAAGTGTGCCATGGCAGTGGGTTCAGCCAAATCATTAATGGCCACTAGTTCAAATCTACTATCTCCGAGGAGGAGTTTGGCAGTGTACCTACCAATCCTTCCAAATCCATTGATGGCGATGCGTATGGGAGAGGAATGGGGAGACATGTGATGAACTGAGCTAAATTTATGTAAAGGTAACTTTTACTAAAGCAAAAATTCACTGCTTTGGTTCAGCATTTTTGTTCGAGGAGTCAAAGAATTTTCTGTACCTACTTTGGGATTATAAATTGAACCCTCTATATTTGCACAACCTTTTAAAAAAGGATTGATTTTTACCCCTAAGGTCCGTTCGTCTAGGGGTTAGGACGTATCCCTTTCACGGATAAAACACGGGTTCGATTCCCGTACGGACTACATCAAAAGCTGCCTAAAAAGCAGCTTTTTCGTTTTTTGGCCTGGATTAGCTAAATGCGATTTAGGGTTTTAATTTTATTTTAATTAGTCTGGCATTCCTCTTGGGTAGTTCATGGTAGAGGTCCTAGTTGGACTTGGAGCTTAAATGATTATTTTGTTTATATTTTTTTTAGGATTTTACCATTGAATAGGTATTGGTTCCAGTTTTTTTTATTTTTCTTTTCCAAATAGCCTACATCTTTATGTCTAAACCCCAACTCACCCATTTTATAAATGCATGCTTCATTTTTGCTTTACCCGTTCTTTTAATTTCTTGTAAAAAAGAGGAACCTGTAGACCTAAGAATTACCACCTTAAGTAAAGAGGAAATTGCCTTGCAGGCGGAAGCGGCTAGAAAATCGGTAACTCCCATTCTCGCAGCAGGGCTTAAAATGGAAGTTTGGGGAACGGATTCCTTGGTGAAGGATCCCATTGCCTTACAAGTAGGGGACGATGGATCCATTTATTATACCCGTTCGCCTCGCCGGAATAATGCTGAATTTGATATCAGAGGACACCAGGATTGGGAAATCCGTTCCATCGCTCTACAGACGATTGAGGACAAGCGAAATTTCCTACGAACCGAACTATCTCCAGAGCGTTCGGCTCAAAACGAATGGCTGGCTGACTTAAATGGGGATGGTTCTCACGATTGGAAGGACATGCTCGAAGAGCGAAATGAAGTTCATCAATTAAAGGACACGGATGGAGATGGTCTAGCAGACTGGGGACAGAAGCAGGTGTACGATTTCCACGAAGAGGTCACCGACGTAGCTGGTGGAGTGTTGAAGACCGAAGATGCCTTGTATGTAGCTGCAGGCCCAGATTTATGGAGATTGCAGGATACGAATGGGGACGGGATTATGGATGAAAAGAAATCCCTCTCCCATGGCTATGGTATTCACATCGGTTTCGGTGCCCATGGGATGTCTGGAGTCGAAATGGGCCCTGATGGACGAATCTATTGGGGGATTGGTGACATTGGATTTAATGGAAAAGGGGACGATGGAACGGAATACAACCATTCGAATTCAGGGGTGATAGCACGCTCCAACCCGGATGGATCTGATTTCGAAATTTTTGCTGGAGGACTTCGAAATACCCACGAGTTTGTCTTTGATCAGCACACCAACCTCATCTCTGTAGATAACGATGGAGATCATGCGGGTGAAAAAGAACGCTTGGTGTATATCACCCGTGGTTCCGATACTGGATGGCGCATCAACTGGCAGTTTGGCAAGTACCGAGATCCAAACAACAATACCTATAAGGTGTGGATGGATGAGAAAATGTACCTGCCTCGCTGGGAGGGACAGGCGGCTTACATTACACCGCCACTGATGAACTATGTGAGTGGACCTACCGGCATGCTATTTAACCCAGGTGCTGGTCTAGGTGAACGCTGGAAGGATCACTTTTTTGTGGTGGAGTTTGTGGGTAATGCTGCCGGCTCTGGGATACATGCCTTCCAATTGCAACCCAAAGGAGCTTCTTTTGAATTGACTAAAACTGAAAAAATTGTAAGTAATTTTTTACCTACTGGGATTGATTTTGCTCCAGATGGATCCATGTACATGGCAGATTGGGTCAATGGCTGGAACGATAAAGGCTATGGGCGTATCTGGAAGATGACCGATGAAACAGCCAAAGGATGGGCTTTGCAACAGCAAACCGCGGCAGAAATCAAAGCCGATTACAAGAAATTGTCAGAAACTGACCTAAAGTCAAAATTATACTTTGAGGACATGCGAATTCGTCGCAAGGCACAATTTGAGTTGGTAAAGCGTGGCCAAAAAGGGGCAGCGCAGTTTCAGCAGGTGATCACAGATAAAAGCAACCAACTTGCACGCATCCATGGTATTTTGGGATTGAGCCAGATGGCACGATTGGAGGACAGGTCCTACGCCAAGCCACTTGTGGCCTTATTAAAAGATAGCGATCCAGAGATTCAAGCACAAGCCGCCAAGTGGTTGGGTGATATCCGATACAAAGAGGCCAGCAAGGAGCTGATTGCTAATTTAACTCATCCAAATGCACGGGTACGCTTTTTCAGTGCAGAGGCATTGGGTAGAGCCAAGGATGTGGCAGCAATCCAACCCTTGATTCAATTGTTGGCTGCAAACAACGATGAAGATGCCTTTTTGCGACATGGGGCTTCCTATGCCTTATCGCAAATCGGGCAACTGGCTCCCTTAGCGGCACTTTCCTCACATCCTTCCAAGGCCGTACGCATGGGAGCAGTTCTTGCGCTTAGACGTTTGGAATCAGCAGAATTAGCCAAGTTTTTGAGTGATAAAGAAGAGGATATTGTGACTGAAGCGGCTCGTGCCATTCACGATGATTTATCCGTACCCGCGGCATTGCCGGCTTTAGCTGCCATCCTTGGCACTACTCCATTTTCCAACGAACCTTTGATTCGTCGTGCAATCAGTGCCAATCATCGACTAGGTAAAGAAGAGAACTTAAATGCAGTAATAGCATTCCTTGCCAAACCAGGGATCTCGCAAGCATTCAAGCAAGAGTCCTTAGCCGCGCTTGGAACTTGGGCAAAACCATCTGTTTTGGACCGTGTGGATGGAAGGTATAGAGGTGAAGTAAGTCGTGATGCGGCTCTGGTTAAGCGAAAAGTAGCAGCAACGCTAGAAACTCAAGCGAAAAGCCCTGCGGTGGAATTGAGAAAAGAATCACTTAAGGCCATGGGCAAGTTGGGCATGACAGAGATGGCGGACTTTTTGTTTGGCAAGTTAAAAACCGATCCTTCCCAAGAGGTCAAGGTGGAAGCACTACAGGCCTTAGTGGCTATGTCCGCACCAAACCTCAGCGATGCCATCAGCTATGCCATGCGCGACGTATCCGAAGCGGTACGTGTAGCGGGGCTGGGCTTGATTGCCCAGACATCTCTGCCCAATGACCAAAAAGTGCCGCTATTGATGGAGATTTTGAAGAAAAGGACCCTTGCAGAGCAGCAGACCGCTTTACTTACCTTGGGTAGTTTACCGGGTAGCAAGGATTTCAAGGAATGGACTCCTATTTTGGAAGACTTTAAGTTGGGCAAACTCCCAGAAGGTACCTGGGTTGAATTGGAGGAGGCAGTACTTGCTACGGGTTCGGCCAACCTTAAAACCCAATACGAGGGTATTTTGGATCAAAAAGCTAGTGGGGAGACTTGGAAAAAATATGCAGGCGCCTTGGCTGAAGGAAATGTGGAAAGGGGTCGAAATATTTTCTTCCAAAATCAAACCGCCCAATGTATTCGTTGCCATGCCTATGACGACATGGGTGGAAATGCTGGCCCTGCCTTGGATAATATCGGAAAGACCCTCTCCAAGCAAGATTTGTTGATCGCTTTGGTGGAGCCAAGCAAGCGATTGGCTCCTGGATTTGGAACGGTTACCCTTACCTTGGTGGCTGGTGAAAAAGTCACTGGATTGCTCTTAGAAGATAAAAAAGACAACATGCGGGTACAGGTGGGTTCGGAAGTGAAGGAAATTGCCAAAAAGGAAATTGCTTCTACTGCCTTGGGCACTTCGAGTATGCCTCCCATGGGTACCTTACTGTCGAAGCGGGAAATCCGTGATCTAGTAAGTTACCTGAGCACTTTGAAGCAATCCGAATGAAGAAGGTAGGGAAAGGCATTTTAGTTTTTCTACTCGTCCTGCTACTTTGCTCCCCGCTGATCCTCATCGGATGGGGTAGGAGCATGTTGCATGATTCGGATGTAGCCAAACGGGAAGAATTGATTCCTATCAGCCCCAAACAACGTATTTTGGCTATTTTTCCTCATCCGGACGATGAAGTGACGGTGGCGGGTACCGTCATGTGGCTTAAGGCAGCTGGGCATCAGGTTACTCTAGTTTGCTTGACTCGTGGAGAAAAAGGAAATGCTGCCAATATTCCCTCGGAACAAGAATTGGCACGCTTGCGTACGGATGAAATGCAGCAAAGCGCTCAAATTCTAGGCGTAGATAGTCTGATTCAGTTGGACTATGCCGATGGAGGGATGGATGAATTGGGTTTGGATAACCTGATGAAGGTGGTCCATGTACTAATTCAAGAGCAAGCCCCCGATGTACTCCTTTCTTATGATTCCAAAGTAGGCTTATATGGACATCCGGATCATCGCCTCACCGGTGAAGCGGTGGAGGAGGTTTTTCTGAAATATCGAGGAACCCAAGGATTTCAGCCACAGCACCTTTTTCAGGTTACTTTAAGCAAAAAACAAATCGAGGTCGCCTTAAAGCTTTCTGCTGGATTCCAGAAAAATTACCCCAGGGATCCCGGAAAAGGCCTACCAGCACCGGATTTTTCCATAGGAACGCAGTCCTACTTTTCGAGAACACTTCAGGTCATGCAAGCACACCAAACTCAGAAAAAAGTATTGCAAGATTTGATGCCTTACCACGATAAAGTGCCGCAATGGATCTATTCTAGGATCTTTGACCGAGAGTACTTTCGGGAAGTCCGGTAATCGTATTGATTATAAGAATCCTAATTTTTCACGTACACGATTGAGGAGCGGAAGCGCTACTTGCCGTGCTTTCGCTTCACCAGCAAGAAGTCTTGCCTCGATTTCCTCGGGATGGTTCATGAAAAAGTCAAATCGTTCTCGCTCTTTCTCGAATTTGGTCAATAGGAGGTCCAGAAGTTCCTTTTTGGCATGTCCGTAGCCAAAGTTACCCCCGAGATACTGTGCTCGCAAGGTCTGGGTCTGGGCAGGTGTAGCCATCAAACTATACAATTTGAATACGGTACAGGTATCTGGGTCTTTGGATTCTTCTAGAGGAGTACTGTCCGTAACGATGGCATTCACGTTTTTCTTGAGTTCTTTTTCTGACAAAAAGATATCCAGAATATTCTGGTAGGATTTACTCATTTTTTGTCCATCCGTACCGGGAATGGTCATCACATCGGTAGCAATTCTTGCTTCAGGGAGCGTCAGGATATCTTCCTCCATCACATGGTTGAAAGTACTTGCTAAATCTCTGGCCATTTCCAAGTGCTGCAGTTGGTCCTTTCCAACAGGCACTAGGTCTGCCGAATACAATAAAATATCTGCAGCCATCAGTACTGGGTAGGTGAATAAGCCTGCATTTACATCCGCCAATCGAGAGGACTTGTCCTTGAAGCTATGTGCATTGGCAAGCATGGGAAAGGGAGCAAAGCAGTTGAGGTACCAATTCAACTCTGCTACTTCAGGAATTCTAGATTGTCTGTAAAAAACGGTTTTTTCGATATCCAAACCGAAGGCCAACCAGGCTGCGGCTACTGCAAGGGTATTTTGCTTACGTATGGCCCCATCTTTTTGGCTGGTGAGCGAATGAAAATCAGCAATGAAGATGAAGGATTCTTCTTTGCTGTTTTGCTCAATCAATTGAATAGCAGGAACTATTGCTCCTAAAATATTGCCGAGGTGGGGCCTACCTGAGCTTTGTATTCCTGTTAGTACTCTCGCCATTAATCTTATTTTGATGCAAATTAACTAAATCAAGATATTCTGATGGCATTTTTTTTGTTATTTGCAGTCATGAAATTTCTTTTACTTCTTTTTGGTTATTGCGTGTTTTTGAGCTTTTCCTCTCCTGCACAATCCCCCAGTGTACCTAAACTCATCTGGAAAGTAGATCGAATCAATTTAGGCACCTTACTAGAAGAAGAGGGAATTCGAACGGCTGAATTTGAATTTACCGTTACCCAGTCGGCTCCCTTTCATTTGGTTCAAGTATCTCCTGAATGTGGATGTACTGCCGTTTCTTTTTCTAAGGACACTCTTGCTCTCGGTCAAAGTGGAAGTATAAAAGTATCTTTTGATCCAAGCTCATCTGCAGGTTATTTTTCCAAATTGATCCTCGTGCAAGGAGGAGGAACTCATGTGCAGGATTCCATTTATCTTGAAGGAATCTCCATTCCCTATCCCACAGATTTGGAGCAGAATTATCCTGTAAAAATTGGTTCTTTAGGCTTTAGAATGAAGAAAATATCCATGGGGGATGTGTTTGATAACGAGCCTAAAGTAAAGTACCTCGAATTTTTCAATCATGGAACCAATGCTTTAGAAAAGCAGGCATTTAATGCGCTGACACCTGATTACATTCAGATTCAACAGATTCAGGATTTGGTTCGTCCTCAAGAACGAGGTCTACTTAAGATCAGCTATGATGCCAAATTACGGCAAGAATTAGGTGCTGTTTCTGATAAAATTTGGATTAACTGGGGAAAAGAGGAGGAAGAGAAACTGGAATTGGAAATTTTAGCTGACCTTTTTGACTATTTTTCTCCTATCTCAAAAGATCAGCTAGATGAAGTTCCTCAACTGATGATCAGTCAAAAGATCATTGATTTGGGCGAGATTAGTTCCAACACGGTTCAACGTAAAGCGGTCACCTTGACAAATATAGGAAAGGAGCCACTTGAGATTCGAAAGGTCCAAAGAAATTGTACTTGTCTGGTTCCTGAATTGCCCAAAAACATGCTTTTGCCAGGCGAAAAAATGGAAATGACCCTTGAATTTGATCCAGTTGGAAGAAAAGGGATCGATCAACGAAATCTCTATATTTTCACCAATGATCCTGTAAATCCAGTTCAGTCAATTGTCATCAAAAGTAAAATTGAATAAAGATTCTTTGGTGAAATTAATTCATTCACTTTGTAAAATTGATTAGGTAAATTCATAAATTAAAATAGATATAAATAACTGATAATGAATTATTTATAACAATAAATTAATTTCATTAATGAAGAATTTTATGGTAAAAAATTTATTTTTATGTTTCTGTTTTGCTGGTATTTTTTATCAAGCTATAGCACAAAAGGTTCCTTACAGAGGTGAACGACTAATATTCACTAGTGAGGGTAACCAACACGATAGAGGGGATTGGGCCTCCACACCTTTTACCTTAGCGCTTTTTTCCGCCCTTGAGTTGCAAGATCAGTTGATGGTTTTTGCATTTAGTGACCACACTTGGGGTTCTAATCAATTCATTCCTGGAGCAGATGCACAAATGAGGGAGAGTGCTTTTTTGGGAGCTAAGCACTTTGGCTTTAAGAAAACGAAATTCATTGAGGCACAGACTGCACCTAATTATGCGATCATTGAGATTATAGAGCAAATCAATAAAAGTTCAGAAAAAAATCCCTTGACTATTTTAGTGGGTGGTCCTATGGAATCTGTAGGTTCAGCACTAAATGAGGCCGATTCTAGCAAATTGAAATACGTACAAGTAATTTCTAATTCTAAATGGGATCATGAACACGCAGAAAAGCCTCTTGAGGGTGAGTCTCATAAGGGCTGGACCTGGGAAAAAATAAAGGAAAATTTTGAACCTAAAGGAGTACAATTGGTGGATTTGGAAGAAGAAAGAAAAACTGCTTATGCACTTCATTCAAGCCTAGAGGAGCTATCATGGTTGACTTCCTCTCCTCAAAAAGAGGAAAAGCCTTTTCAGAAAGGTTCCTGGGTTTGGCTTTACGGTAGGATGGAGGCCTCCCAGCATGAAGGTAAGGTGGATTTAACGGATTTGGCTTTGGTGATGTATTTGCTCAGGGGAAACGATTCACCTAGTCTAAAGGAGGTGAAATTCATCTTAGAATCCCCGCAAAAATTTAAGCTCAATTAAAATCAATGAGTTCATTTTTTTTGGTAAATCAAGCAAGTGAGTATTACAGTTTTCTTATTTGAAAGCTGGAAGACCCGTGATTTCGTTGCCTAGGATCAACAAGTGGATATCGTGCGTTCCTTCATAAGTTAATACAGATTCCAGATTCATCATGTGGCGCATGATTGGATATTCTCCCGTAATGCCCATGCCCCCATGGATTTGTCTAGCCTCGCGGGCAATATTCAAGGCCATTTCCACATTGTTGCGCTTGGCCATGGAGATATGAACCGTCTTGGCAGTACCTTCATTCATCATTTTACCCACTTTCCAAGCCAACAATTGAGCTTTGGTAATTTCTGTGAGCATTTCAGCTAATTTTTTCTGAGTCAATTGAAACCCCGCAATAGGTTTTCCAAATTGTATACGCTCAGCAGCATACTTCCGGGCGGATTCGTAGCAGTCCATGGCTGCACCAATCGCTCCCCAAGCAATTCCAAAACGAGCAGAATCTAGGCACATCATGGGAGCACCCAATCCAGACTTACCAGGCAAGAGATTTTCTTTGGGCACTTTTACGTTGTCAAAGACCAATTCACCAGTACAGGAAGCACGAAGGGACCATTTGTTGTGGGTCTCGGGAGTAGTGAATCCTTCCATTCCTCGTTCTACAATTAGGCCATGAATTCTTCCTTCTTCATTTTTAGCCCAAACAATCGCAAGATCTGCCTTGGGGGAGTTTGAAATCCACATTTTGGCCCCATTAAGGAGGTAATAATCTCCCATGTCTTTGTAGTTCGTGGTCATACCACTTGGGTTGGAACCGTGATCTGGTTCGGTCAATCCAAAACAACCCAATAATTCTCCTGCGGCTAGCTTCGGTAAGTACTTTTTACGTTGCGCCTCAGAGCCAAACTTGTAGATGGGATACATCACCAAGGATCCTTGCACCGAAGCAGTAGAACGCATTCCGGAATCTCCTCGCTCAATCTCTTGCATGATCAACCCGTAGGAAATGTAATCTAGGCCACCGCAGCCGTATTCGGCAGGAAGTTGGGGACCAAACGCACCGACTTCACCAAATTTCTTGACAATTTCATAGGGGAAATGGGCCTGTTGAGCCCAATCTTCTATGTAGGGAGAAATTTCTTTTTTGACAAAGTCACGAATGGAGGAGCGAATTAATTTTTGTTCCTCGCTCAATAAGTCATCTAAATCAAGAAAATCTACTCCCTCAAAAAGATCTTGCTTCAAAGATTTTTGGATTGCCATGGCCTCCGCGGTTTATTTGGTTTATATTCTGGAAAACTTCAATTTTACCTAAGAAATTTCTCTAATCTTGCATCGAAATTAAGAAGAAAGGAGCTGATTTAACATGCTTTCTTTGTAAAAATTCCTATGGACGCTTCCTCATTAGACCCAAAGATTTTAGAAAAGATCAATCAGCTTCAAGAAAAGTTTGAGGCTTCTGGCCAAGATATGGTTTCATATTTGGAGGGATTGCTCTATGCAGATTACCTGACGTACTGGGAATATATACATTTGGATACCTTGCTATCCTTGCAGCAGCCTAAAACAAGTTTTAAGGACGAAAAAATTTTTATCATTTACCATCAAATCACCGAGCTCTATTTTAACCTTATTCTCTCTGAGCTAGAGCAACTTGCCGATCAACATTCCATTTCAGAAGAATTTTTTAGTTCCAGGTTAGAGCGGGTAATACTGTATTTTGATCAGTTGATCAGTTCCTTTGCGGTCATGTGGAAAGGGATGGAAAAAGAGCAATTTTTGAAATTCCGCATGTCCTTGTTGCCTTCTTCTGGTTTTCAAAGTGCACAATTTAGAGAAATTGAATTGATGGCTACGGATGCTTATCGTTTGGTCGCTCTCAGTAAAAGAGATTCTTTTAATAGGAAATCGACTGCTAAAGAATTGTTTGCCCATCTGTATTGGCAGCAAGGAGCCATTGAATTGGCAACAGGAAAAAAGACCTTGACCTTAAAAAGCTTTGAAGCCAAATACGGAAAGCGATTGGTAGAATTGATCGACAATTACCGACATAAAAACTTATGGAGAAAATATGCGGAATTGAAAAATCCTTCTAAGGAATTGAGAGAATTGATGCGTCAATTTGATTTGAAGGCGAATGTCTTTTGGCCTCTGGCACATTACAAATCTGCTGTGCGTTTTTTGCATCGAGATCCCGATGTTATTGCTGCAACTGGGGGTACCAATTGGCAAAAATACCTCCCACCTCGTTTTCAGAAGGTTATCTTTTTTCCCGAATTATGGACTCAAAAAGAGCAAGAGGAGTGGGGAAAGGGCTGGGTGGTGGAGGAGATTTTTGGAGAAGAGATGCAAAAGGAGTAACTTCAATATTTCAGGAAAATCCAATCAGATTTCTGCTGAATCTTCCATTTTTTCCGTGTCAATTTAAATCCATTTCTTATGAGACTTATTCCAACTTTTCTATCCTTATTCCTTTTTTATTTTTTAGCTGTCCAAGATGCTATCTCCCAGCGTCATTCGTTCGAGAAAATCGCTTTTGGATCTTGCAATAGGCAAGATTCTCCACAGCCTTTGTGGAAACCCATAGCAGCGGATCATCCGGACCTTTGGATATGGATGGGAGATAATATTTATGGAGATTCCCGAGTCATGGATACCTTAAGAGCAAAGTATGCAAGACAGAATGCTAACCTAGATTATCAAGTTCTTAAAGCCTCTACACCGATCATTGGGGTATGGGACGATCATGATTATGGAATTAACGATGGAGGTAAAAATTTTGTACAAAAAAAGGAGTCTAGGGACTTGATGTTTGATTTTGTAGGTATTCCTGCTCAGGCTCCAGAGCGAAAGCGAGAGGGTGGATATACTTCCCACACCTTTGGAAAGGGAGATCAGCAAGTCAAGGTAATACTTTTAGATGTTCGCTACTTTAGGGATACCCTGATGCGGGAAAATCGTGTCTATCAAGCCAATCCCTACGGTCAGGTATTGGGGGAAGAGCAGTGGGAATGGTTGGAAAATGAGCTCTCCCAGAGTAAAGCCAAGGTGAATTTTATTGTTTCAGGTAGTCAATTTCTTCCTACCGAACATGCCTATGAAAAATGGGCCAATTTCCCCAAAGAAAGAGAGCGCTTACTTCAACTTATAGCAAGTTCTGGTGTTCAAACCCCCATTTTACTCAGTGGGGATCGTCATATTGCAGAAATAATGAAGCTGGAGGAGGAGAGATTTCCCATGGGCCTCTACGAAGTGACTTCCAGTGGAATGACTCACACCTGGTCGGGTATTGCCGAGGAGAAAAATAGCTTACGAGTAAGCGAGTTAATAGCCAAATTAAATTATGGATTGGCTACTATTGACTGGGAAAGAAAACAAGTAGTGATGGTAATCAAGGGGGAAAATGGAAGAGTTTATACTCAACAAGTGATCCCTATGACCGCAAAACGAAAGAAATAAGTATAAAAAATGGTAAAAAAAAGGGAGTTAGAAATACTCCCCTTTCCTTTACCAAGCTATGCCATAATCGTCCCCATAGTTACTGGCGCCACCCCAGAAGCTTCCGTGCTTCCAATCCATCCAAATGGCAGTGAGTGGCCCGGAGGTTTTGTTCCAAAATTCCATAGTGTAGCCTCGCTTGAGCAGATCTCGACGAACCCATTCTGTAGTATCCTCTCTCAGGGTAATTGCCCCTGGACGGATCTCATGATCCCCAAAGCTACTTTGCATCTGGTAGGAATTGAAGTTGGGGGCTTCTACTGCTTCCTGTACATTCATATCAAATTCAACCACATTGAGGAAGAACTGAAGAAGGTTTTGATCTTGTGAATCCCCTCCCTGCACGGCAAAGGCAAGGTAAGGTTTACCGTCCTTCAGCGCCATGCTAGGGGTGAGGGTGACCCGTGGTCTTTTTCCAGGTTCGGGTAAGTTGTAAGGATTGAGGTTTTCATCCAACACAAAACTCTGCATGCGTTGGGAGAGCCCTACCCCCGTATTTCCGGCAATCACGGCTGGGATCCAGCCTCCAGAAGGAGTGACCGATACCACCCATCCAGCTGCATCCGCGGCTTCCACCGAGGTGGTCCCACTCTGAAAATCAGCTAAAAACTTGGCATCTACCTGATTTGAACCTTCATTCGAGTGGAGTACAGCTATTTTTTCTTTGTTTTTGTTCAACAAGTGCAGGTAGGGGTTACTTTCTCCTTGAAAGGGGTAGGGATCCCCTGCACCTAATTGAGGATTGTTGATGGGGCCAATAAGCGCTGCTCTTTGCTTTGCATATTCCTTGGAGAGTAAGCCTATCATGGGGGATTTGACGAATGCAGGATCACCGTAGTAAAAATCTCGGTCTGCGAAGGCCAAACTCATGGCTTGGTATACCGTATGGATGTAATTGGTGGAATTGTACCCCATGGATTTGAGGTCAAAATTCTCCAAGATATTTAAGGACTGTAGCAAGGCGGGACCTTGTGTCCACTCTTGCATTTTATAGACATCGATGCCTCGGTAGTTTACCTGCAGAGGCTCCTCGATTTTTACTTTCCAATTGGCCAAATCCGCTTCAGTGAATAGGCCGCCTTGTTCTCGTGTGCCTCTGACTATTTCTTTGGCAATATCTCCTTTATAAAACCGATCGTATGCTGCATAGATAGCTTCTTTTCTAGATTTTTTAGCTTTTAAAGCAGCACGCTCGGCTTCCACTAATTTGAATAGGGTTTGGTATAAATCTTCTTGCACAAAGATTTCCCCAGCTACAGGAGCCTCTCTGGATTCACCCAAATGGGGGAGGAACACCTTTTTGGAATAGGGCCATTCTTTGATGCGTGACTTGTTATTTTCGATCGCTTGGGCTGTTTGAGCTTCGATAGGATAGCCTTTGGCTAAATCCATGGCGGGCTTGAGTACTTGTTCCAAACTCAGGGTTCCATATTCTGCCAACATGGTGAGGATTCCTCCCGGTGTTCCTGGTGTTGTAGCAGCCAAAGGCCCATATTGAGGAGGATAATCCATTCCCTGTCCTTTATAAAACTCTACCGTCGCACCAGTTGGAGCTACTCCCATGGCATTGATGGCAATTACTTTTTTAAGTTGAGGATGATAGATCAAGGCTTGTGTCTCTCCCCCCCATGATAGGACATCCCACATGGTAGATGTCGCTGCAATCATGGCGCAGGCTGCATCTACCGCGTTTCCACCTTGCTGAAAGATCATTGCCCCTGCCGTGGCAGCCAGAGGCTTACCGGTAATGGCTACCCAGTTTTTACCGTGTAAGATTGGGCGGTTATTGGGAGTGGTTCCCGCACCAAGACCAGGAAGTCCTTGTCCAGAAAGGTTGAAGGAAGCTAGGTAGAGTAGGAGTGAAATTAGCTTTTTCATGAGGGTATACTTCTAATTAGAAATTGAATTATGAAATTTCCACGAATGGATTGATCGCCTCAAGAAGGCAATTTTAGATAAGAATAGTTCAATAGCATCACTTCTGCAAGGGATTGGGTAGGAGTGGGAAATAATTCATCATTTTTCTTTCGTTTCTATTCCTAGAGAAGGGGAATTTGATACAAAAGGGAGGGTGCTTTATGCAAAGAGACACCGTGCTTAAACTTTAAGTTCAGAGAATTGGTTTTAAATCGTGTATCTTTGAGGATATTCTTTTTTGAACCTATACCTCAGCGTTAAAATACCAATTCTTGAATTTTAATACATTTAATTTTGAATCCTCCCTTCAAGAAGGGTTAGATGCCATGGGCTTTGATCAGCCCACTCCCATACAGGAATTGGCTATTCCTGTTATTCTGGATGGAAAAGACCTTATCGCCTGTGCCCAAACGGGAACGGGTAAGACCGCTGCATTTGTACTTCCTATATTGAATAAAATATCAAAGGAAGGAACAAGTACCTTGAATACCTTGATTTTGGCTCCTACCAGAGAATTAGCGATTCAAATTGATCAGCAAATTCAAGGTTTTTCCTATTTCTTAGGTGTCAGCTCGGTACCCATTTATGGGGGAGGAGATGGGATAGTATGGGAGCAGCAAAAGAAGGCCTTGGAAACGGGAGCTGAGATTGTGGTAGCTACTCCAGGCCGTCTCATTGCCTTACTGGCTGGTGGTAAAATTGATTTAAGTACCTTGAAGCACCTGGTTCTAGACGAGGCCGATCGGATGATGGATATGGGTTTTTCAGACGATATTCTAAAAATAATCACCTATTTACCTATTCAAAGGCAGACCATACTTTTTTCAGCTACCATGCCTCCCAAAATCCGACAGTTTAGTATGAAGATTCTAAATAAGCCGGAGGAAATTTCCATTGCTATTGGTAAAACAGCTGCTGGGGTAACGCAATCCATGTACTCTGTCTACGATACCCAAAAAGAGGAATTGGTTCGGTACATACTTTCCCAGAGGGCTTATGAAGCCGTCATTATTTTTTGCTCTACCAAAGAAAAGGTAAAAGCATTGTACAAGGTTTTGAAAAAAGGATTTGATGTAGAAGCTTTTCATTCGGATTTAGAACAAACCGAGCGAGAGCAAATCATGGCTGCCTTTAAAAATAAAGCAGTTAAAATCCTTATAGGAACAGATATTATTTCCAGAGGGATAGATGTAGTAGGAATCGAGTTGGTGATCAATTACGATACCCCTAGTGATCCTGAAGATTACGTGCATCGGGTAGGTCGTACGGCTAGGGCGGATGCAAAAGGAGAAGCTATCACCTTTGTCAATCCAAAGGATCAGCCTAAGTTTGTACGCATAGAGAAGTTGATAGGGATGTCTGTACCAAAGCTCCCCTTACCGTCAGCCATGCAAGCAGGGCCGACCTTCCTGGGGGAAAAAAATTCAAATGCCGTATCTTCCTCATCTTCTGACATAAAAAAGAGGAAGAAAAAAAAGAAAAAGAAATTCCCAAAGGCGGGCACAAGTAAGGGTTATCCTGAATTCTCCTCACCTTTGTCTCAGGTCCCAGAGCCAAGACCGGATAATACTCCAAGTAAGTTTGGGCAACGAAAAAATGTGATTGATTCTTAAGGGGATTTCACTTCCCTGTTTTTTTATCTAAGGCATAAACCCCCAGTCCCAATACTAAAATTCCTATGCCTGCTAGGCTTTCTAGGGGTCTATCCCTAAGAAGGTATACCATCAGTACGAGGCTGAAAATAATATATATCAATTGTAACAAGGGCTTTAGGGGTGTTTTAAATCCAAGCTCCTGTTTTATTTTTAAGGAGGAAAAAACTGTTACGGTACTCATTAGCTGCAGGACAAATCCTGCATAAAGCATGATTTGCTCGAAGGATCCCGTCACAAAAAGGAATAAGCTAATTCCAGAATTTACAAAAATGGCTCTCACGGGGATTCCTTGTGAATTGACTACGGACAAAGGTTTCCAAAGGGAATAGTCCTTGGCCATAGCAAATGTCACTCTAGGTCCGACCCAGGCATAACCAGAAATAGTAGCGATGAGTTGAATGCCAATACAAACACTGACCCACAGGGCTCCGTTGGGCCCAAATAAATTTCCAAAAGCTAGGTTGGCTATGTTTACTTGCCCAGAAAGTTGGTCCACAGAGGCATGCTTAAGGATTACAAGTTGTACCAAAAGGTATAGCAGCATTACCCCAAGAGTCGCTCCAATCAAGGCTTTAGGAAGATTTTTTCTTGGGTGATCAATTTCTTCGGTGATGTACGCGGCAGAATTCCATCCTGTATAAGCGTAAAAAACATAAATCAAGGATACAGCAAAGCCCGGTAATAGTACTTCCTGCTGCCAAGAAGAAGAAAAATCGAAAGCTTGGGGTATTGCTTTCGAGCTAAATAAAAATCCAATCCCAATCAGTGCTAGGATAAAAATAATTTTAAATCCAGTCATTAAATCTTGAAATTGGGCGGAGCGCTTTATAGAAAAAATGTGAACCCATGGAATGAAAAGTAAAAAAAGTAATCCGGGAAGAATTGATTTTCCAACGAGAGGCTCCAAGTAATCGTTCATGGCCATGGCGGCAATGGCAATAGGTGCAGAGAAGCCAACGACTAAGGAAACCCAAGCATACAAGTAGCCTACTATGGGATGTATGGTTTCTGATAAAAAAATATAATCTCCTCCAGTCTTTTTGAAGTGCGTTCCCAACTCAGCATAGACCAAAGCACCCATCAAGGCCATAATTCCACCAATAATCCATAAAAGCAGAATTGACCAGGTATTTTGAACGACTGTTAATTGAAATCCAAGACTAGTAAAAACTCCGGTTCCTATCATGTTGGCCATGACAATCCCTGAGGCAGTTTTCCAGGAAATTTTGCTTTTGGAATTCAAGTGGAAGGATTTGATTGGTAAGGAAAGATAAACAAAGCTAAAGGTTAGAACACCCATTATCAAGCATTCTCAAGGTCTATCGAAGGTTGAAAAGGAATAAAAAAAAGCACTCGGAAGATTCAGAGTGCTTTTTTTGCTCTTGTTAATTTTTATTTTTTCATGTTTTGAAATAAGTCCAAAGGGGTAGCTTTCACTTTCTCTTCAAAAACTTTCCACTCTCCCTGAATAAAGGCTTCCACCTCGGCAATAGCAGCTGCTGCAGCCTCCTTGGCATGAGCTAGCAATCGCTCTTCAGTAGCCCCTGGTGCGCCATAGCTAGAATTGGCATAGCTTCTTGGTGCAAAGAGGTGGGTCATGGTGGTTGGGAATAGATTTCTAACGATTCCTTGACCATCTCTTCTCGGTCCATTGAATGCCTCTCTGGCTTTGTCTAACTTTTTCTTAATGTCTTTGGCAGCTGTTTCTAAGGCCTTTCCTTCTTCTGTTTTGATATCCTTAAGCAGAGCATTGACCTTATCGATTACCTTTTGAGCTTCATCCAACTTTTTGGTTGCAGCAGTCACTTCTGAAGATAAACTTTCAACTTTTTTCAAAAAGACATCTTTAGCTATCAAATCTTTTGGATTGGGCTGAATCCTGGGATCAGCATGCACCGTAATGCTAGTTTTTGCACTATCTCCTCCATAAAGGAAGAGTACCTCATAGGTACCTGGAAGTGCATCCCCTCCGCTAGGCTCAAAAAACCCTCTACGACCTCCACCTCCTTGACCTCCTCCTTGGCCACCACCAAATCCTCCAGTCATTTCGGCAGTAGACTTGCGATCCAAATTCCAACTGATTCGGTTAACGCCTAAAGACGGTTGTCCTTTAAGCGTACGGATGTGTTCTCCAGCTTCATTGAATATCTTTACTGTAACCGAATCCAATTTTTCTTTTTCGTCTTGGACAAAATAGCTCAGTCGGCCTCCAAACGCTCTATTTTCTCCAGAATACTTAGCTGAAGCCATGAAGCGTTCTCCATGGGGCTGCTGGATTTCAGCTTGATATGCATCTGGGGCAGGAAAGGCAGTAATTTTGTCTGCAGGGGCTTTGCCTCCATTTTTAGCAAAGGCACGCAAGGGGCGTATGTCATCCAAAACGTAAATGGCTCGGCCAAAGGTACCAATTACCAAATCTGCCTCCCGCTCTTGAATAGTCATGTCATAGGTGGATACCGCCTTAGGATATCCATGTTCCCACTTGTTCCAAGTTTTAGCCTTATCAAAAGATACGTATAGTCCATATTCTGTACCTAAGAACACCAAATTAGGCTCTGTTGGATCTTGCTTGATAGACAAAGTATATCCCCAAACTTTTGAATCGTCGACGATACGGGTAAATGTTTTTCCAAAATCAGAACTATGGTAAGCGTAAGCAGCAAAATCATTATTTCTATAATTATTGGCAATTACCCATACCTCACCTGCGGCAAAGGTTGACGCTTGGACTTGAGGAATCCAGGAGCCCTTGGGTAAGCCAGTCAGTTTGGAAGCCACATTGGTCCATGTTTTTCCCCCATCTTGAGTTAGTTGTAAATTCCCATCGTCGGTACCCACCCAAATGACCTGTTTGGATACGGGAGAAGGAGCAATAGTTAGGATGGTGGTATGGTTTTCAGCTCCGGTGATATCGTAAGTTAGTCCTCCTGTAAATTGCTGTCTTTGTTTGGTCGAATCGTTGGTGGTCAAATCTGGAGAAATAATTTCCCAAGTTTCACCTGAATCGGTTGACTTGTGCAAAAACTGAGAAGCATAATATACAGTATTGACATCGTGAGGATCTTGAGCAATGGCTGCATTCCAATTGAATCGTAAAAAGACATCCTTATCTGGATGGGTAGGGCGTACCACACGGTTGTGACCAGTGAGTTTATCGTACCGTGTCACATTTCCTCCTTGCGACATGGTGTAGCCATACCTAGAATTGGCTGGATGGGGCACTACATCGAAGCCATCTCCAAACGATACTTCTTGCCAATAAGTATTCCTAATTCCTTCATTTCTCCAAAGGTAAGCTGGGCCTGTCCAGGAACCATTGTCCTGCATCCCTCCATAGACATTGTAGGGGAGTTCGTTGTCTACATTGATGTGGTAGAACTGTCCAACGGTCAATCCTTCAGCAAAAAACCAGGTTTTACCCATATCCCTAGAAATGTTTAATCCTCCATCGTTGCCATCTATAAGCAGATTTGGATCATGGGGATTGATGTACCAAGCATGGTGGTCTGGGTGTACTCCTTCGTAAGACATCAGTTCTCTGAAGCTTTTTCCACCATCTTCGGTCACGCCAACCCTAGAATACAAGGTGTATAGCCTATTTTCATTTTTAGGATCTGCATAAATTTCAAAATAATAGAAGGGTCTATCTCCAATTTCACCTTTATCGTTTATCATGGTGAATTTTCCTCCCCCATCTTCGGATACGTAAAGCGCATTTTTAGAGGATTCTATCAGGGCATATACTTTATTGCTATTTGCTTTGGATATGGCCAAACCCATTCTACCAAGTTTTCCTTTAGGGAGTCCATTTTCTTCTGCACTTAATTTTTTCCAGTTTTCTCCCCCATCATGGGTCACATACAATCCTGAACTTTCTCCTCCTGATTCGAAGAACCAAGGGTAACGGCGGTGCTCCCACATGTTGACAAAGAGTTTGTTGGGATTATTGGGATCCATGATCATTTCACCCACTCCTGTTTTTTGATCTACATAAAGGATTTTTTTCCAAGTTTTTCCTCCATCGCTGGTTTTATATACTCCTCGTTCTTCTTGGGTTCCCCAAGGTGAGCCTATGGCTCCAACAAATACCGTGTTGGGATCATCGGGGTGTACAATTATTCTATGAATGGCTCTGGTCTTTTCAAGCCCCATCAATTGCCAAGTTTTTCCTGCGTCCAAAGACCTATATACTCCATAGCCCATATTGAGGGAATTTCGGGGATTACCTTCTCCGGTACCCACCCAGATGATGGATGGATTTTTTTGGTAAATGGAAATCGCTCCTATGGAGTGTACTTTTTCCTGATCAAAAATAGGCTCCCAAGTGATACCACCGGAGGTAGATTTCCATAATCCTCCAGAAGCAGAACCTGCATACATGATGCTAGGATCATCGTGTATGGCATCTATGGCAGTAATTCTTCCGCTCATGGCTCCAGGACCAATGCTGCGGGCTTTCATGGATTTGAATAATTCCATGTTGACTTGTTGGGCTTGACTGCTTAGGCAAAGGATAAAAGCAAGCGCTACTAGATAAATTTTTTTCATAGAAAGGCTACAGTTTTCAATTTGATTTCAATTAATAACTTTTTGGTGATTTTCCCTATCAAATTTCCTTTAATGGATGGTTAAGGTAGAATATCATGAATTTAAAATTACATGCAAGGTTTGACTTAGCCTTTACTTTTAAGTTTCTTTGACAAAAAGAAAAAAATGCAAAAACATGGGCTAACCCTTCTTGGGATCTTCTTGATTTTAGGACTCGCCTCAACGGCCATCGCGCAGCAGGATAGATTTCAACAAGCCGTATCCTACACGATGGAAGTAAACTTGGATGTAAAAACCAATCGCTATACTGGTACGCAAGTACTTAGGTATACCAACAATTCCCCAGACACCCTAAGGCGAATTTTTTATCACCTTTACTACAATGCCTTCCAGCCTGGAAGTGCCATGGATGTAAGATCCAGAACGATAGCAGATCCAGACCAAAGGGTAAAAGATAGAATATCAAAACTTACTCCTGAAGAGATAGGGTACCTTCATGCAACACGACTAACCATGAACGGTACTCCTTTGAAGATGAAAGAAGAAGGAACCATCCTCGAAGTAGATTTGATCGATCCTATTTTACCTCATAGTAGCGCCCAGCTTGAAATGAGTTTTGAGGGGCAAGTTCCTCTTCAAGTGAGAAGGTCTGGAAGGGATTCTGAAGAAGGAGTGCGGTATTCTATGTCTCAATGGTATCCCAAATTGGCCAATTATGACGAACAAGGTTGGCATGCGAACCCCTATGTAGGAAGAGAATTTTATGGGATTTGGGGAGATTTTGATGTTAAAATTACCATAGACAAAACCTATACCCTAGGGGGAACAGGCTACCTTCAAAATCCCAACCAAATAGGTCATGGGTACGAAGATGAAGGAGTCAAGGTACCAGAACCCAAAGGAAATACGCTTACATGGCATTTTGTAGCCCCAAAAGTGCATGATTTCATGTGGGCAGCGGACAACAAATATGCCCACGACAAAATTCAGATGCCCAACGGGATTACTGTCCACCATTTTTACATACCTGGAGAAAAGACCAGCGAAAACTGGGAGAAATTGAAGGAATTTACACCCAAAGCAATCACGTTTTTATCTGAACGATTTGGACAATATCCTTACAAACAGTTTTCTGTAGTACAAGGGGGAGATGGAGGAATGGAATATGCCATGTCTACGCTGGTAACTGGAGAACGTTCCTTAGCAAGTCTTGTAGGTGTGATGGCGCACGAGTTGGCCCATAGTTGGTTTCACGGAGTGCTAGCAAGCAATGAATCTCTTTACCCTTGGATGGATGAAGGTTTTACTTCCTATGCTACAAACTTGGCCATGTCTTCCATTTTCTTAAAATCTGAAAATCCCCACAGAGGATCTTATGCGGGATATTACAGGCTAGTAGCCTCTGGGCTAGAAGAACCCATGTCTACTCATGCAGACCATTACCACACCAACTCGGCATACGGATCAGCTGCTTATTCGAAAGGAGCTGTTTTCTTGGCTCAGTTGGGATATGTCATAGGGGAAGAGGCAAGGGACAAGGGGATGCTACGCTATTGGAATACCTGGCAATTTAGACATCCCAATTCCAATGATTTGATCCGCGCAATGGAAAAGCAAAGTGGGCTGGAATTGGATTGGTATAAAGAATATTTCGTCTATTCTACCAAAACCATCGACTACGCCGTCAAGGAAGTAGTGCCTACTAAAGAAGGAACTAGCATAACCTTGCACAGAATTGGGTTGATGCCCATGCCAATAGATCTGCAAATCACCTACCGAGATGGAACCAAAGAACTAATCTATTTGCCACTTGACGTGATGAGAGGAGTTAAGGCAGAGGAACAAGGAAGTGCTCCAAGGGTGCAGACTAAGGTTTGGACTTGGACCTCTCCTCAAATGATTTTACACGTGTCCAAACCTATTGAGTCTATCAAATCTGTAGAAATAGATCCTAGTAGAAGAATGGCTGATGTCTCTTTAGAAAATAATAAAGTGGAGTTTTAGGCTCCACTTTCCAAAAAAAAAGGTGGGTAATCCCACCTTTTTTATTTCTGGATCAACCAGCGTTTTTCTTATTTTGTACTTCAGTACGGATAGCTTGAGCTAGGTTCTTCAAATCTTGCATACCTTTTCTAACACGGGTACCTGCAGCTTGGTTTCCTTTGCCATAGAACTTTTCGAAATCAGCT